>VBAF01000529.1:3043-4693 GCA_005884705.1 Alphaproteobacteria bacterium | reverse complement strand
TCCCAGGGAGACGCCTTCATCTCGTCGAAGCCCGAGCGCACGATCACCTTGACGTCCTCGCCGCCGAGACGGCGGGCGGTACGGCAGCAGTCCATCGCGGTGTTGCCGCCGCCCAGCACGATCACCCGCCTGCCGACCTTGGTGATGTGGCCGAACGAGACGCTCGACAGCCAGTCGAGGCCGATATGGATGTTGGCGGCGGCTTCCTTGCGGCCGGGCACGTCGAGGTCGCGGCCGCGCGGCGCGCCGGAGCCGACGAACACCGCGTCATAGCCCTCGGCCAGCATCTTCTTCATCGATTCCACCTTCTGATGGCGGAACTCGATGTTGCCGATGCCGGTGATGTAGCCGACCTCCTCGTCGATCACCGACTCCGGAAGACGGAAGTGCGGGATCTGGGTGCGGATGAAGCCGCCGAGCTTGGGGTCCTGGTCGTAGATCACGATCTCGTAGCCCAGCACCGCGAGGTCGCGCGCCACGGTGAGCGAGGCGGGGCCGCCGCCGATGCAGGCGATGCGCTTGCCGTTGCTGGCCGGCGCCTTCGGCATCGCCGCCAGGATGCCCTCGTCGTCCTTGTAGTCGGCCGCGACGCGCTTCAGCCGGCAGATCGCAACCGGCTCCTTCTTGCCCTTGACCAGGGTCTCGTCCTCGACGCGGGAGCGGCGGCAGGCCGGCTCGCAGGGCCGGTCGCAGGTACGGCCAAGAATCCCCGGGAAGACGTTCGACTTCCAATTGATCATGTAGGCGTCGGAGTAGCGCCCGTGGGCGATCAGCCGGATGTATTCAGGGACGGGGGTGTGCGAGGGACAGGCCCATTGGCAATCCACGACCTTGTGGAAATAGTCGGGATTCGAGATGTCGGTCGGCTTCAAACTAACTCACTCCGGGGCTGCGCGAGCAGCGGGCCGATCTGGCTGAATGACGGTTTAGAGTACACCCAATTGGGGTCGGCATTGGGGAGATTCATGCCTATGGCGTCAAGGTTTCTGTGCGCTGACAGGTTGCTGCGACACCATAATCCCATAGCCGGGGAAGGGATTTTCATTGCGCCTGCGGCCGCCCGAACATGGCGCTGAAGGCACTCACGCTCTCGTAGCCGAGATCGAGTGCGACCTGGGTCACCGGCTCGCCGCCGCCCAGCCGGCCCATCGCTTCGAGCACGCGCGCCTGCTGCCGCCAGGCGCCGAAGCTGAGGCCGGTCTCGCTCTGGAAGCGGCGCGCGAGCGTACGGGCGCTGGTGTTGATGGTGCGGGCCCACGCCTCGAGTGGCCGCGCATCGCCGGGCTGGTCGAGCAGCGCCTGGCACAGCCCACGCAGCTTGGGATCGTGCGGCATGGGCAACTGCAAGGACAGCGACTGCAAGCCCTGAAGCTCGGACAGGATCAAGGCAATGACATGGCCGTCCGGTCCGCTCTCGTCGTATTGCAGCGGCAACTCGGTCGCGCGCACGATCAGCTCGCGCAACAGCGGCGAGATCGACAGCACGCGACACGCTGTCGGCATCGCTGCCGCTGCATCGTCGCGCACATAGAGCGTGCGCATGGTCGTGTCGCTCAGCATGACGATGCTGTGCGTCACGCCGGCCGGCATCCAGAGCGCGCGCTGCGGCGGCACCACCCAGACGCCGTCGGCGGTCGAAACCCGCATGGT
>VBAF01000529.1:0-3003 GCA_005884705.1 Alphaproteobacteria bacterium | reverse complement strand
GAGCTGGGCGCGGGCGTGATGATGCGGCACGATCTCGAAGCCTGCCGCGAAGTCCTTGGGCATGGCCGCGACCGCACGCGCGACGTGCTGGTAGTCCTCGGGATTGGTGGAACGTTGGCCGTTTCGCGACATCGGTTGTCATTCTAGCGCAAGACAGCCATTCGCGCCGCTCTTATTCTACAGCCATGAAGCTCAGCAGTCCGACCTCCCTCCTGCTCAATCTCGGCCACGCCATGGACCATTGGGTGCTGGCGATCTTCCTCTACACGGTGAGCGTGATCGCCGGCGTCTGGGGCACCGACTGGAAGGAGCTGACGCCCTACGCCTTCGGCGCCTCCTTCATGTTCGGCGCGGGCTCGATCGTCTCGGGCAAGCTCGGCGACCAGTGGGGCCGTCGCGCCATGATGATCCTGTTCTTCGCCGGCCTCGGCGTGTCGTCGCTGGTCATCGCGCTCTGCCAGACCAAGTGGCAGATCGGCGCGGCGCTCACCCTGATGGGCGCCTTCGCCTCGATCTATCACCCGGTCGGCATCCCGATGCTGGTGCAGCGCGCCGACAAGCCGGGCTTCGTGATCGGCGTCAACGGCCTGGTCGGCAACCTCGGCATCGCCCTCGGCGCCAGCGTCTCAGTGCTGCTGGCGACGCGCTATGGCTGGCAGATGGCCTACATCGTGCCGGGCGTCATCTGCATGGTGGCGGCCGTGCTGTTCGCGCTGCTCGTGCCGCAGGAAGACGAAGCGCCGGCCAAGCGCCGGTCGAAGATGCTCGACCTGCCGCCCAACGTGATGGCGCGCGTGTTCTTCGTCATGACCTGCGCCGCGTCATCGGGCAGCATCGTCTTCAACTTCACCACCAACGGCAACGGCGAGATGCTGAAGGCGCGCATCGCCGAGCTGGCCGCCGATCCGTGGCTGCTGAGCGTCGTGCTGTTCGGCGTGTTCACGGTGGCGTCGCTCGCCCAGCTCGTCGTCGGCGCGCTGATCGACCGCTATCCGCTCAAGTCCATCTACCTGCCGATCCTGATCGCGCAGATACCGCTGTTCCTGCTCGCAGCCTATGCCGAAGGCTGGGTCCTGATCGGCGTGACGACGCTGTTCATGGTGTTCGTGTTCGGCGCCATCCCGTTCACCGATGCGATGATCGTCCGCTATGTCGACGATCGCCTGCGCAGCCGGGTCACCGGCATGCGGCTTGCGGTCGGCTTCGGCGTCAGCTCGCTGGTGACGGCGGCGATCGGCCCGTCGGTCAAGGCGGCGGGCTTCCCGACCCTGCTCATGGTGCTGGGTGGGGTCGCCGCCTGCACGACGCTCGCCATCTCGTTTCTGCCGAACGAAAGGCAGCGCGCTCTGGCTGCGCTCAAGCCCGCAGAGTAGTTTCCTCCCCAGTTGACTGGGAGGGGAAGAGTCATGATCAAGCGTCGAAGCGTGCTGGCGGGCGCCGCCGGCTGGACGATCGTGGGCGCCTCGGCGGTGCGAGCGCAGACTTGGCCGAGCCAGCAAGTGAAGATCGTGGTGCCTTATATCCCGGGTGGCGCGACCGATACGGCGGGCCGGATCCTGGCCGAGAAATTGACGGCGCTGCTCGGCCAGCAGGTGATCGTCGAGAACAAGGGCGGCGGCAACACCATCATCGGCATGGAGCTGGTCGCCAAGTCCAGGCCCGACGGCCATACGCTGCTGCTCGGCACGACGACGCTGGCGACCAACGCCGCGCTGGGCCTCAAGCAGCCCTATGATCCGCTCAAGGACTTTCAGCCGATTTCGACCATCGTCGATATCCCCGACTTCATCGCCCTCAACAAGGATCATCCGGCCAAGGACTACAAGGCGTTCGCCGACTGGGTGAACAAGCAGCCGGACAAGGTGCGCTTCGCCACGTCGGGGCTGGGCAACCAGCCGCATCTGTGGGCCGAGCTGTTCAAGACCCGCAACAAGCTCAACCTGGAAGTCGTGGCCTATAAAGGAGCAGCCGACGCGCTGCGCGACGTCATGGGCGGCCACGTGCCGATGATCGTCGACGTCGTCATGCCGGCCGGCCAGCATGCCGCGCAGGGTCGCATGACCGGGCTCGTCGTCTCCTCGGAGAAGCGTTCGCCGGTCGCGCCCAACGTGCCGACGGTGGTCGAGCTCGGCATGCCCGACCTGGTGAGCGCGGTGTTCTTCGGCATCGTCGCGCCGGCCGGCGTGCCGCGGCCGGTGGTCGACCGGCTGAACGGCTTGTTGCGTCAGATCATCAAGGACCCCGACGTCGAAAAGAGGTTCGTCGAGATGGGCTACGTCACCACCGGTTCGACGCCCGAGGAATACCAGGCCAAGCTCAAGTTCGAGACCGAGCGCTGGACCAAGGTGGTCAAGGACAACGGCATCAAGATCGAGGGCTGACCTCGATCGTCCGCTGCAGCAGCTTCCTGAGGTCGGCAGTCCCCAGCCGGTCGAGATGGGCCAGCACGTAGGGGTAGCCGCGATAGTGGTCGGTCACGAAGAAGGTGTCGGGATCGGCCTGCAGCAGATGATCGCGCGTGGCGTCGCCGACCTTGAGCAGCCGTAAGACGTGCCTTCCTCGACGCCGGGCAGGGAGAGCGCGACCCGGCGAATCGTCGACAGCGAGAGCTTGCGAGCGGCCATGGCGCTTCCCAGAGTGCCTCGGCAGGGAAGCAGGGGGAAGAGACATGGCGACAGGATCCGCCGTTCCGGTGCCGGCGTCGCATCTCGACGCGGCGCGCGACGCCGAGGCAGCCACGCGGGCAGCCAACGCGGCTTGCGCGGCGACGCTGCCGTTCGCCGACACCGCCGACTTCGCGGACGCGCAGCGCGGCCTGATCGCGCCGGTGCCCGAGGGCGTCGTGCGCACCGACGGCGGTACGGTGCTGTGGAACCTCGGCGAATACGCCTTCGTCGACGGCGAACTCGCGCCCGCGACGGTCAATCCCAGCCTGTGGCGCATGGCGCGGCTCAACATGGCCAACGGCCTGTTCAAGGTGGCCGAGCGCGTCTGGCAGCTGCG
>VBAF01000528.1 GCA_005884705.1 Alphaproteobacteria bacterium | reverse complement strand
ACGATGAAGGAGCTGAACTGGAAGCCGGCGATCATGATCGCCGACGACGCGGGCTTCAACGATCCGGCGTTCGTCAAGAGCATGGCGCCGCTGGTTGAGGGCCTGATCAGCCGCACCTCGTTCGCTGCCGGCAAGCCGGGCAGCGTCCCGGCGATCTTCGACGCGCTCTACAAGAAGAAGACCAACGGCGACGGCCTCGACGACGTGTCGGGCCGCGGCCTACAGGGCTTCCTGGTGCTGGCCGACGCGATCAACCGCGCCGGCTCGACCGAGCCCGAGAAGATCCGCGCGGCGCTCGCCGCCACCGACCTCAAGAAGGAGGCGATGGTCGCCGGCTATGACGGCGTGAAGTTCGACGCCAAGGGCCAGAACATCCTGGCGTCGAGCATCATCACCCAGATGCGCGGCGGCCAGTACGTGCCGGTGTGGCCCAAGGCCAACGCCACCGGCGAGGTCGCGCTGCCCTACAAGGGCTGGTAAGCGGCCGACGGCGCGGGACGCGTCGGCATGTCGATGACTCTGGTGCAGGTCGTGGTCAGCGGCCTGCTCCTGGGCGCGGTCTACGCCCTGTTCTCGTCCGGCCTCACCCTGATCTGGGGCATGATGAACGTCGTGAACTTCGCGCACGGCGACTTCGTCATGCTCGGCATGTACAGCGCCGTCATGGTGTGGACGGCGCTGGGCGGCGGACCGTTCGCCGCCGTCCCGATCGCCGCCATGATGATCGCGACACTCGGCGTCGCCTCCTACTTCCTGCTGGTACGCCACATCATGAAGGGGCCGATGCTGGCGCAGATCCTCGGCACCTTCGGGCTGGCGCTGTTCCTGCGCTATGCCGCCTTCTGGACCTTCGGCGCCAACTTCAAGACGTTGCCCGACACCATCGTCGGCGGCTCGTTCGTCCTGGGCGGCATCCGCTTCGAGGGCTCCCGCGTGCTGGCCGGCGTGATGGGGCTCGCGATCACGCTGCTGCTCCATCTCATCCTGACTCGCACCGCGATCGGCAGCCGCATGCTGGCGGTGTCGGAGGATGCGACGGCGGCGCAGCTCATGGGCATCCGGCCGCAGCGCATGCAGGCGCTGGCCTGGGCGATGGCCGGCGCGGCGACCGGCATCGCCGGCGCCCTGATCGCCAACTTCTTCTACACCTCGCCGACCGTCGGCGAGACGCTCGCCATCGTCGCCTTCGTCACCGTGTCGTTCGGCGGTTTCGGCAGCGTGCTGGGCGCGCTGGTCGCCGGGCTGATCATCGGCGTCGTCGAATCGGTGTCGGCCTATGCGATCGGCCCGGTCTACAAGGACGTCGTCGTCTACATCCTGTTCGTGCTGGTGCTGTGGTTCCGGCCCCAAGGCTTGATGGGGAAAGCCTGATGGGCAAGGCATGAAGCGCTGGCTCTTCTGGGGCGCGCTCGGCGTGCTGGTGCTGGCCTATCCGCTGCTGACGGCGGACTCGGCGGTCTATCAGCGGCTCGGCGCGCTGGTGCTTCTGGCCGCAATCGGCGCCTCGGCCTGGAACATCGTCGGCGGCTATGCCGGCCAGGTCTCCGTCGGCCACGCCATCTTCTTCGGCTTCGGCGCCTATGCCTCGGTGGTGGTCTACACCCACTTCGAATGGCCGCCGATCGCCGGCGCGCCGATCGGCATGGTCCTGTCGGTGCTGGTCGCCGCGGTGATCGGCGTGCCGACGCTGCGGCTATCCGGCCATTACTTCAGCATGGCGACCATCGCCGTCGGCGAGCTGGTGCGCGTGCTGAGCTCGACCAGCGAGTACATTGGCGGCGCGCAGGGGCTGGGCGGACCGGCGATGCCGCGCAGCGTGTTCGACCTTTCCTTCCTGTCGGCGGCGCCGTTCTACTACATCTTCCTCGCCGTGCTGGTGCTGCTGCTCGGCCTCACCTGGTGGATCGAGCGCGGCCGCATGGGCTTCTACCTGCGCGCCATCAAGGACAGCGAGCGCGCCGCCCGTTCGCTCGGCGTCTCGGCCGGCCGCTACAAGCTCTACGCCTACATGCTGAGCGGCGCCTTCGCCTCGCTGGCGGGCTCGCTCTATCTCTGCATGTTCGGCTTCGTCGATCCCGAATCGGGCTTCGGCATCCTGATCTCGGTCAAGATGGTGGTGATGGCCGCACTCGGCGGCGCAGGGCAGCTGTTCGGTCCGCTGGTCGGCGCGCTGATCCTGGTGCCGCTCGAGGAGCTGTCGAACTCCTATCTCGGCGGCCAAGGCGCCGGCCTCACCTTCGTGGTCTACGGCGCGATCA
>VBAF01000047.1 GCA_005884705.1 Alphaproteobacteria bacterium | reverse complement strand
GTGTCGCCGAGGTTGAGACGCCGGACGCCCGGCGGGTCCGCTTTCAATTGAAGGAGCCGTGGCCGGATTTCCTGACTTTCTACGCCACCGCGACCGGCGCGGGCTGGATCGTGCCGAAGAAATACGTCGAGCAAGTCGGCCAGGACGGCTTCAAGAAGGCGCCGATCGGCGCCGGTCCTTACAAGTTCGTCTCGTTCAAGCCGGGAGTGGAGCTGGTCCTCGAGGCGTTCGATCGGTATTGGCGCAAGAAGCCGGAGGTCAGGCGCCTCGTCTTCAAGGTGATCCCGGACGAGACCACGCGGCTTGCCGCTCTGAAGGCAGGCGAGATCGACATCGCCTAATCGGTGCGCGGAGAACTGGCCGAGAAGCTACGGAGCTCGCCCGGCCTCGCGCTCAAGCCGGCTCTGGTGCAAGGGCCGTTCTGCCTGTACTTCCCCGACCAGTGGGACGACAAATCGCCCTGGCGCGACGAGCGGGTGCGAAGAGCCGCAAGCCTGGCGATCGACCGCAAGAGCATCAACGAAGCGCTCACCCTGGGGTTCTCGGAAGTTACGGGAAATTCGATCGTCCCCAAGGGCTTCGATTTCTACTGGCAGCCGCCGGCACCGGAATTTGATCCGGACAAGGCGAAGCGGCTACTGGCCGAGGCGGGACTGCGCAGCGGCTTCGATGCCGGCAACTACAATTGCGACCTCTCGTACTCCAACATCGGCGAAAGCGTGGTCGACAACCTTCGTGCCGTCGGCATCCGCAGCAAGTTGCGGCCGATCGAACGCGCCGCGTTCATCAAGGAATTCAGCGAAAAGAAGTACACGAACATCATCCAGGCAGGCCCGGGGGCTTTCGGAAATGCGGCAACCCGCATCGAGGCCCACCTCGTGAAGGGCGGCGTGTTCTCTTACGGCAGCTACCCGGACATCGATGCGCTCTACCAGCAACAGGCGGGCGAGCTGGACCGCTCCCGGCGCGAGGCCATTCTCTTCAAGATCCAGCAGTTGATGGTCGAGCGG
>VBAF01000046.1:14757-16074 GCA_005884705.1 Alphaproteobacteria bacterium | reverse complement strand
GAGAGCGCCCGCAGTTTTTTCTGCTGTGGGCACCAGACTCACCTCACCCTGAGGAGCGGCCCACAGGGCCGCGTCTCGAAGGGTGGCAACGAGCACCTCGTCTGCAGGCCCACCCTTCGAGACGGCGCTTCGCGCCTCCTCAGGGTGAGGTGTGCCTGGCCACGCAATCGGAATCTGCTCTAGCTAGGGGACTAATCGCCCTTGATGTCGTTATCCTTGATGACCTTGAACCAGCGTTCCTGCTCGCTCTTCTGGTAGGCGGCGAAGTCCTCGGGCGAGCTGGTCAGGATCTCCATGTTGAACTGCTCGACGAACTTCTGCGTCACGTCGGGCGCACGCACCGCCTTGGTGATCTCGGCGTGCATTCGGTCGACGATTGGCCGCGGCGTGCCGGTCGGCACATAGACGCCCCACCAGGAATAGGATGGGAAGCCTTTGACCTGCTGCTCGATCAGGGTCGGCGTGTCGGGCAGCGCCGGCGTCCGCGCCTCGCCCGTGATCGGTGACGCCGGCCAGGATGTCCTGGTTGAGCGGCCCGCCGCCCTTGTAGGGGATCAGGTTGAGGTCGACGTCGTTCTCTTTCTTGATCAGCGTCATCAGCACGAACGCCTGGCTGGCCGCCAGCACGCCCATGCTGACCTTGCCGGGCCGCTTCCTGGCGTCGTCGACGACCTCGGCGAAGGTCTTGTAGGGCCGATCGGGATGGGCGGCGATCGCCTGCGGCGTGCGGCCGATCTGCATGACGTTCATCAGCTCGGAGTCTTTGTAGGGGATCGACGGCGCGAACGCCGGATTGAGGATGTGGCTGTCGAAGGTGATCATCCAGGTCTGGCCGTCGGGCGGCGACTTGGCGGCGACCGCCGAGCCGACCGCGCCGGTGCCGCCGGGCTTGTTGTCGACCAGCACGTTCCAGCCGGTGTTGTCGATCAGCTTGGCCTGGATGATGCGCGCCACCGGGTCGGTCGAGCCGCCGGGCGGGAAGGGCACGATGATCTTGACGGGACCCTTGGGCCACTCGCCGACATTCTGCGCGCGCACGATGGCGGGCGCGGCGAAGGTTGCAGCAACGGTGCCTGCAAGAACCGAGCGGCGGCGAAGCATAGGCATTTCACTCCCTGAAAACGTCTTGATTGGCGGCGAAGCTACTGCCTATTTAGCGGCCATGTCACTGATCAAAGGCGAAACCGGCGACTGGGAGATCGTGCTGGGGCTCGAAGTCCATGCCCAGGTGATCTCCGAGGCCAAGCTCTTCTCCGGCGCGCCGACTGCGTTCGGCGCCGATCCCAACACCCAGGTGTCGCTGGTCGACGCCGCCAT
>VBAF01000046.1:6231-14720 GCA_005884705.1 Alphaproteobacteria bacterium | reverse complement strand
CGCTCGCTGTTCGATCGCAAGAACTACTTTTTTCCCGACCTGCCGCAGGGCTATCAGATCTCGCAGTACAAGGACCCGATCGTCGGCGAGGGTGTCGTCGAGATCGATCTGGCGGATGGCGAGGTGCGCAAGGTCGGCATCGAGCGGCTGCATCTCGAGCAGGACGCCGGCAAGAGCCTGCACGACCAGCATCCCAGCCAGACCTATGTCGATCTCAACCGCGCCGGCGTGGCACTCATGGAGATCGTCAGCAAGCCCGACATGCGCTCGGCCGACGAGGCGGCGGCCTATCTCACCAAGCTGCGCTCGATCGTGCGCTATCTCGGGACCTGCGACGGCAACATGGACGAAGGCTCGATGCGTTGCGACGTCAACGTCTCGGTGCGCAAGCCGGGCGGCGAGCTGGGCACGCGCTGCGAGATCAAGAACGTCAACTCGATCCGCTTCGTCAAGCAGGCGATCGAGTACGAGGCGCGGCGCCAGGTCGAGATCATCGAGGGCGGCGGCAAGATCGTGCAGGAAACCCGCCTGTTCGATCCCGGCAAGGGCGAGACGCGTTACATGCGCTCCAAGGAGGACGCGCACGACTACCGCTACTTCCCCGATCCCGACCTGCTGCCGCTGGTGCTGGCGCAGGACTTCATCGACCGCATCAAGGCCGGGTTGCCCGAGCTGCCGGACGTTAAGAAGGACCGGTTCGTGCAGGAGTACAAGCTCACGCCCTACGATGCGGGCGTGCTGGTGGCCGAGAAGGAAACAGCCGAGTTCTTCGAGACCGTCGCCAAGGGCCGTGACGCCAAGGAAGCGGTCAAGCTGGTCACCGGCGACTTCTTCGCCATGCTGAACCGCCGCGGCGCCACGATCGCCGAGTCGCCGATCAAGGCCGAGCATCTCGGCAAGCTCCTCGACTTGCAGGCCGACAGCACGATCTCCGGCCGCATCGCCAAGGATCTGTTCGTCGCCATGGAGGAGACGGGCAAGGACCCCGCCATCCTGGTCGAGGAGCGCGGCCTGCGGCAGGTCACCGACACCGGCGCGATCGAAGCGGCGGCCAAGGCGGTGATCGAGGCCAACCCGGACAAGGTCGCGGCCTACAAGGCCAAGCCGACCATGTTCGGTTGGTTCGTCGGCCAGGTGATGAAGGCGACCGGCGGCAAGGCCAATCCCAAGGCCGTCAACGAGACCCTGAAGAAGCTGCTCGACGCGTAGAGCCGGGCGGCGCCTGGACCTTCTCGGCGTCGCCTTTCTTGCCCGCGAGGCCGTCGCCGTCGGCGCGCTGCTCCTGCGGCTTCTCGGCGCGCGTCAGGTTGAAGGCGGTGTTGATCAGGGCGACGTGACTGAAGGCCTGCGGGAAGTTGCCGACCTGGCGGCGGTCGCGCGGATCGTACTCCTCGGCCAGCAGGCCGAGATCGTTGCGGATGGCGAGCAGGCGCTCGAACAGCCGCTCGGCGTCCTTCTGGCGGCCGATCGAGATGTAGGCGTCGGCCAGCCAGAAGCTGCAGGCGAGGAAAGCGCCTTCGCCGGGCTCCAGCCCGTCGTCGGCGATGTGGGTGTTGTAGCGCTGCACGAATCCGTCGATCATCAGCTCGCGCTCGATCGCCTCGACAGTGCCGACATAGCGTGGGTCGTCGGGTTTCACGAAGCCGGTCTGCGCCATCAGCAACAGACTGGCGTCGAGATGGTCGCTGCCGTAGGCGGCGGTGAAGGTGTTGCGGCGGGCATCATAGCCCTTGGCCTCCACGTCGGCACGGATGCGCTCGCGCAGCTCGCGCCATTGATCGACCGGGCCCGGCAGGCCGTGGACCTCGACGCCCTTGACCGCGCGGTCGAACGCAACCCAGGCCATGATCTTGGAATGCACGAAATGCTGCGGCGGCCCACGCGTCTCCCAGATCCCCCAGTCGGGCTTGTCCCAGGTCGTGCCGACATGCTCGGCCAGCGCGCGCTGCACCTCCCAGCCCTCCTCGGTCGCGGCCAGCCCGCCCTTGCGTGACTGCTCGAAGGCGTCCATCACCTCGCCGTAGACGTCGAGCTGGAACTGGCGGTGCGCGGCGTTGCCGATCCGCACTGGTTTCGAGCCGGCATAGCCCGGCAGCCAGTCGGCGATCCATTCGGTCAGTCGCCGTTCGCCCATCAGGCCGTACATGATCTGCATCTCGCTCGGGGAGCCCGCGATCGCGCGGTGCAGCCAGTCGTGCCACGCCGCCGCCTCGTCGTAGATGCCGGCGTTCATCATGGCGAGCAGGGTGAGCGTGGCATCGCGCAGCCAGCAGAAGCGGTAGTCCCAGTTGCGCTCGCCGCCGAACTTCTCGGGCAGCGATGTCGTGGGCGCCGCAACGATGCCGCCGCTCGGCAGGAAGGTGAGTGCCTTGAGCGTGATCAGCGAGCGCCTGATCGCCTCGGCGTGCGGCCCGCCGCACTTGGTGGTGGCGGCCCAGTCTGTCCAGAACTTCGTGCACTTCGCGAGCGCATCGTGCGGGTCGATCGCCGCCGGCACGTCGAGATGCGACGGCCCATAGCTCAGCACGAAGGGCATCGTCTTGCCCTTGGTGAGGGAGAACTGCGTCACCGTCTTGAAGTTCTCGCCGCGCAGGTTGGCCGGGCTGCGCAACGCCACCATATCGGCGCCAGCAACGGCGCGCACTGTGCCGTCGTCGAGCCGGATCACCCACGGCATCGTGGTGCCGTAGCCAAAGCGCAGCGCCAGCTCCATGCACATCGCGACCTCGCCTTCGTCGCCGCGCACGATGCGCACCAGGTCCGAGGACTCGCCGCGCGGCAGCATGAAGTCGATCAGCGTCGCCTTGCCGCGTTCGGTCTCGAAGGTGGTCTCGAGGATCAGCGTGTCGGGCCGGTAGCGGCGCTTGACCGCCTTGACCTCGTCGTGCGGCGTGATCAGCCAGAAGCCGTTGCTCTGGCCGCCCAGTAGCTTGGCGAACAGCGCGTCCGAATCGAAGCGCGGCCAGCACAGCCAATCGATCGCCCCGTCGAGGCCGACCAGCGCCGCAGTGTGGCAGTCGCCGATCATGCCGTAGCTTTCGATCGGCGCGCTCATGGAATGACGGTCATCGCTGTCACAATCGTTGAGAACGTCGCCGGTCGGATGCGGTTCCGGCCAGGCTCTATGCTAGGCTAGCGCATGACCGTGAAACTGTACGCAATGACCTGCGGTCGCCTGGTTGGCCGGCTGAAGGACATGATCGAGGGCGAGGAGGGAGAGGCCGACCTGCCGATCCCGTCGTACCTGATCGAGCATCCGAAGGGGCGCGCGCTGTTCGACACCGGCATGCATCCGCAATGCCGCACTGACCCGGCAGGCCGGCTCGGCGAGCGGGTCGCCCGCATCTTCGGTTTCCAACACTACGGCGCCCACGACGACGTGAAATCGCGGCTCGAGGCGATCGACCGCGACGCGGGCAAGGTCGACTTCGTCGTCAATTCGCACCTGCACTTCGACCATGCCGGCGGCAACGAGCTGGTGCCCAACGCCACCGTGGTCGTGCAGCAGCGCGAATGGCAGGCGGCGCAGGATCCCGAGACCGCGGCCAAGGTCGGCTTCTACAAGGCCGACATCGATCACGGCCATCCGGTCAAGCAGGTGGAGGGCGAGCACGACCTGTTCGGCGACGGCAGCGTGGTCTGCATCCCGACCTACGGCCACACGCCCGGTCATCAGTCGCTCAAGGTGCGCACCGACAAGGGCTCCATCGTCCTCACCGGCGACGCCTGCTACTTCTGCCGCACGTTGCGTGAACGAAGGCTGCCGCGCTTCGTCTATGACCGCGAGGCGATGCTGGCCTCGCTCGACCGGCTGGAGGCGCTGGAAAAGGGCGGCGCGACGCTGTTCTTCGGCCATGATCCGGAATTCTGGAAGAATGTGCCGCAGGCGCCGGTACCGGCCTTCTGAAGGCCACGAGATGCTGTAACATTGCTTCCTCATAGTCCCCGCGAGAGGGATTTGGAGGAAGCATGCGCCCTGTGGATCGTCGCCGTTTCATCGGCCTCACGGCCGGCGGGCTCGTCCTGCCGCGCTTTGCCATCGGTCAGGCAGACGACCGACCGACCATCACCATCGCCGTGCAGCAAGTGGCGACCAGCGCCTCGCTCGAAGTGGTGCGCGAGCGCTCCAACGTCGGCGAACGCGTGCAGATGCCGATCTTCGAGAACCTGATCGCACGCAACCTCAAGTCCAAGCTCGAGGCGATCCCCGGCCTCGCCGAGAGCTGGAAGCGCATCGACGACCGCACCGTCGAGCTCGTGCTGCGCAAGGGCGTGAAGTTCCACAACGGCGACGAGATGACGTCGGAGGACGTGGTCTTCACCTTCGGCCCCGAGCGCATGTTCGGCATGGACTACGACTCGAGCTCGACCAAGACGCTGTTCACGACCGTGATGGCGCGCGACAGCATCGAGGGCAAGAAGCTGCCGGCCGAGGTGCTGGGCATCGCCAAGCGCATCTGGCCCTCGCTGGAGAAGATCGAGGCAGTCGACAAGTACACGGTGCGCTTCGTCAACCGCGTGCCGGACGTCACGCTCGAAGGCCGCATCGGCGGGCCGGCGAGCGAGATCATCAGCAAGCGTGGCTTCATGGAGACCAAGACCTGGATCGAATGGGCGCGCAAGCCGATCGCCACCGGCCCTTACAAGGTGCGCGAGTTCAAGCCAGACGAGAGCCTCATCCTCGACGCGCATGACGAGTATTGGGGCGGCCGCCCGCCGATCAAGACGATCCGATTCGTCGTCGTGCCCGAGGTGTCGAGCCGCATCAACGGCCTGCTGAGCGGTCAGTACGAATTCATCTGCGACGTGCCGCCCGACCAGGTCGAGACGATCGCCAAGAACCCGAAGTTCGAGGTTCAGGGCGGGCTGGTCACCAACCACCGCATCCTGGTGTTCGACAAGCACCATCCACAGCTCGCCGACCCGCGCGTGCGTCAGGCGATGAGCCACGCGATCGACCGGCAGGCGATCGTCGACAGCCTGTGGGCCGGTCGCTCGCGCGTGCCGCCCGGGCTGCAGTGGGAATTCTATGGCCCGATGTTCGTCGAGGGCTGGAAGGTGCCGGAGTTCGACGCCAAGAAGGCGCAGGCGCTGCTGAAGGCGGCCAATTACAAGGGCGATCCGATTCCGTTCCGAGTGCTCAATAACTACTACACCAACCAGGTCGCCACGGCGCAAGTCGAGGTCGAGATGTGGCGTGCGATCGGACTCAACGTGCAGATCGAGATGCGTGAGAACTGGCAGCAGATCTTCGAGAATGACGGCAAGCGGGCGGTGCGCGACTGGTCCAACAGCGCCGCCTTCAACGATCCGATCAGCTCGCTGGTCGGCCAGCACGGCCCGCAGGGCCAACAGCAGCAGTCCAAGGAATGGGAAAACGAGGAGATGAACAAGCTCTCGGCCGCGATGGAGGTCGAGACCGACATGGCCAAGCGCAAGGCGATGTTCAAGCGCATGCTCGAGATCTGCGAGCGCGAGGATCCGGCCTACACCGTGCTGCACCAGACCGCGACCTTCACCGCCAAGCGCAAGGACATCGAGTGGCAGGCCGCACCCGCCTTCCAGATGGACTTCCGCACGGAGAATTTCCGCTGGAATCGAAAAGCCTGAACGCGCTCGTCTCCCTCAGTGGCCTGACGGTCGATTTCGACACCGGCAAGCGGATCATCCGGGCGCTGCACGGCATCGACCTCGAGGTTCGCCGCGGCGAGGCGCTCGGCCTGGTGGGCGAGTCCGGCTGCGGCAAGAGCGTGACCTGGTTGGCGGCGCTTGGTTTGCTCGGCAGCCGCGCCCGAATCGGCGGCGAGGTGCGGCTCGAAGGCCGCGATCTCGTCGGCGCACCGGTCGCCGAGCTGGAGAGGGTACGCGGCCGGCGCATCGCCATGATCTTCCAGGATCCGTCGAGCAGCCTCAATCCGGTGCATCGCATCGGCCGCCAGCTCGGCGAGGCGCTGCGGCTCCATCGCGGCCTCGATGGCACAGCGGCCGAAGCCGAGGCGCGGCGGCTGCTCGACCGGGTCCACATCGCCGATGCGCAGCGCCGGCTCGGTGACTATCCGCACGAGCTGTCGGGTGGCATGAACCAGCGGGTGATGATCGCCATGGCGCTCGCCGGCCAGCCCGACCTGCTGGTCGCCGACGAGCCGACCACGGCGCTCGACGCCACTGTCCAGGCGCAGATCCTCGAGCTGCTGGGCGAGATCCGGCGCGACAGCGGCATGGCCCTGGTTCTGATCAGCCACGACCTCGGCGTGGTCGCGGAGAACACCGACCGGGTGTGCGTGATGTATGCCGGCCGGGTCGTCGAGGATGCGCCGATCGACACCGTGTTCGAGGCGCCGGCGCATCCCTACACCAGGGGACTGCTGGCGGCGCTGCCCGAGCTCGACGGCCCGCGCCGCGTGCTGACACCGATCGCCGGTGTCGTGCCGGATCCGTGGAACCTGCCGACCGGCTGCAGCTTCGCGCCGCGCTGTGATCGCCGGATCGAGGCCTGCGAGAGCGCACCGCCGATGCCGACGGAGAAGGCGGCCGATCATCGGGTGGCGTGCATCCGCGCATGACGCCCCTCCTCGAAGTCTCGAACCTGTCGCGCGTCTACGACGTCCGGCGCGGCGCCTGGCCGTTCGGCCGCAGGGCGACGTTGCACGCGGTCGACGGCGTGTCGTTCGAGCTGGCTGCCGGCCGCACGCTTGGTCTGGTCGGCGAATCTGGCTGCGGCAAGACGACGACGGCGAAGCTGGTGCTCGGCCTCGTGCCGCCAAGCGGCGGCGAGGTCCGGGTGGCGGGAGAATCGCTGCCGGAAATCGGATCGCCATCATGGCGCGCCCTGCGGCGGCGCATGCAGATGGTCTACCAGGATCCGCTCGGCGCGCTCGATCGGCGGCTGAGCGTCGGGCGGCAGGTGATGGAGCCGCTGGCGATCCACGGACTTGGCAAGGCGGCCGAGCGGCGGGACAAGGCCTTGGCCATGCTCGATGCGGTCGGGCTGGCGCCCCATCATTTCGACCGCTTTCCGCACGAGCTGTCGGGTGGTCAGCGCCAGCGCATCGTGCTGGCGCGCGCGCTGATGCTCGATCCGCAGCTTCTGGTGTGCGACGAGCCGATCTCCGCCCTCGACGTCTCGATCCAGGCACAGGTGGTGAACCTGCTGCTGGCGCTGCAGCAGCGGCTGGGGCTCGCCTATCTCTTCATCAGCCACGACCTGCGCATGGTCCGCCAGGTCAGCCATGAGGTGGCGGTGATGTATCTCGGCCGCATCGTCGAGCGCGGCGATCCGGACCAGCTGTTCAGCGCACCGGCCCATCCCTACACGCAGGCGCTGGTCTCGGCGATCCCGACCCACATCCGCCACAAGCGGCGCCGGTTGGTCCTGCCGGGCGAGCCGCCCAATCCGGTCGACCGGCCGGCGGGCTGCGCCTTCCATCCGCGCTGCCGCCACGCCATCGCGCGCTGCCGCGTCGAGACGCCTGAATTGCGCACCCTGGCGGACGGCCGCCGCGCCGCCTGCCATCTCGCCGGGCAGATCGGCTGATGCTGCGCTATCTCGCCGGCCGCCTGCTGCGCGCCGTCCTGACGATCTTCCTGGTCGTCACCTTCGCCTTCTTCGTGCTCCATCTGTCGGGCGATCCGGCGATGATGATCCTGTCCGCCGACGCGCCGCCCGAATCGATCAAGGCCTTCCGCGAGGCCTGGGGCCTCGATCGGCCGCTGTGGGTGCAGTATGCGGCCTATATCGTTCACGCGCTGCAGGGCGATCTCGGCAACTCGATGCGTGACGGGCGGCCGGCGATGCAGCTCGTGCTCGAGCGCGTACCGGCGACGCTCGCCATCACCGTGCCGGCCTTCGCGCTCAAGCTGCTGATTGGCATCCCCGCCGGCATCTACGCCGCACTTCATCGCAACTCGCTGGCCGATCGCCTCACCATGATGGTCTCGGTGGCGGGCTTCACCGTGCCGAGCTTCGTTCTGGCGCTCGTGCTGGTGCTGGTCTTCTCGGTGCAGCTCGGCTGGCTGCCCTCGGCCGGCAGCGACCAGTCGACCAGCGCCATCCTGCCGATCGTAACTCTGGGCGTCGCCGGTGCGGCGATCCTGGCGCGCTTCACCCGCTCGGCGATGCTCGAGGTGCTGGGTCAGCCCTATATCCGCGCCGCCTCGGCCAAGGGCCTGCAATGGCGCAAGGTCGTGGTCGAGCATGCGCTGCCTAATGCGGCGATCCCGACTACCACCATCGTCGGCTTCATGGTCGGCACCCTGATCGCCGGCGCCGTGGTGGTCGAAAGCGTGTTCGCCTGGCCCGGCATCGGCCGGCTGCTGGTGTCGGCGGTGTCGAACCGCGACCTCGCGGTGGTGCAAGCGATCCTGCTGCTGGTCGCCGCCACCATGGTGACCGCCAACATCGTCGTCGACATCGCCTACGGCTGGCTCGACCCGCGGCTGCGCCGGGGAGGCAAGAGTGACCGTTAGGCGCTTCCTCGAAGCCTGGCCTC
>VBAF01000046.1:0-6225 GCA_005884705.1 Alphaproteobacteria bacterium | reverse complement strand
TCTGCTGGCGCTCGCCTGGATCGCGGCGATGGTGACCGTGGCGTTCGGCGCGGACCTGCTCGCCCCTTATTCCTTCACCGCGCTCGACCTGCGGGCGCGCCTGTCGCCGCCGGTCTTCATGGGCGGCCACTGGGCCCATCCGCTGGGCAGCGACGAGCTCGGCCGCGACGTGCTTTCGCGCCTCATCATGTCGATCCGGCTCAGCCTCTTGATCGCCTTCTTTGGCACCCTGATCGCGGCCGCCTTCGGCACCGCGATGGGCTTCGTTGCCGCCCATTTCCGCGGGCGGGTCGAGGCGCTGATCCTGATGATGATCGACTTCCAGGCGAGCGTGCCGTTCCTGATCGTGGCGCTCGCCGTGCTGGCCTTCTTCGGCAACAACCTCGTGCTGTTCGTGATGCTGATGGGCCTCAATTCGTGGGAGCGCTATGCCCGCATCGCCCGCGGCCTCACGCTGTCGGCCAACCAGCAGGGCTATGCCGCCGCCGTCCGCCAGCTCGGTGCCACGAACCTGCGGGTCTATGGCCTGCATGTGCTGCCCAACATCGCCTCGACGCTGATTGTTTCCATGACCATCACCTTTCCCGAGACCATTTTGCTGGAGTCGGGCCTGTCGTTCCTCGGCCTCGGCGTGCAGCCGCCGCTCACCTCGCTCGGCAACATGGTGGGCTATGGCCGCGAGTACTTGACGCGCGCGCCGTGGATCATGCTTTCTCCCGCCGCCGTGATCGTGCTGTCGACCCTGTCGATCAGCATCGTCGGGGACTGGCTGCGCGACCGACTCGATCCGACCCTGCGCTAGAGATGAGGACCCGATGACCGACATTGCCTCGCACCGCGGCGGCGCGCTCCTGTGGCCGGAGAACAGCCGCATCGCCTTCGAGAACACCGCGACTCTGCCGGTCGAGCAGGTCGAGTTCGACGTGCATCCCAGCCGCGACGGCAAACTGGTCGTGATCCACGACGACACGCTCGAGCGCACGAGCGACGGCAGCGGGCCGGTCGCGGCGCAGGACTGGTCGGCTTTGTCCAAGCTCGTGCTGAAGGGCACCGGCGGTCAGCGCATGCTGCTGCTCGACGAGGTGATGGAGATCTTCAGACCGACCCCGATCGTGCTGCGCATCGAGATCAAGTGCGGTCCCGATCGTGTGTCCTATCCCGGACACGCCGCGCGCGTCGCCGAGGCTCTGAAGCAGGCGAAGATGCTCGAGCGCAGCGTCTTTACCAGCTTCCAGCTCGGCACTGTGGTCGAGGCGGTCGCGCAGGCGCGGCCGATGACGCATGTCTGGCTGGTGACGCCACCCGTCCAGATCGACGTTTGCCTCGCCAACGTGATTGCCACGGCCAAGGCCGCCGGCATTCCGATGCTCGGCCTGCGCCAGAACATGCTGAGTGCCGACGTCGTCTCGACAGTGCGTGCCGCGGGCCTCGGCATCGGCGGCTGGGCGTGCAACGACGGCGCGGCGATCGAGCGCCTGCTGGCGCTCAAGGTCGATGTCTTCACCACCGACCGTCCCGACCTCGCCATCGCGGCGCGGGCGCGGCTCAGGTCTGCGGCATGAACTCGATCATCAGCCCATCGGTCTGCTCGGCCGGCACGAGGACGCGATCGCCGTCGGTCAGGGCGAACGGAATGTTGTTGGCGCGCAGCAGCGCCTGAAGCGGCCGCGAGCGCTCGACGGCGAGAGCGACGCCGACGATCGCCGGAGTCTGCTCCGGCGCGATCGCCTCGACCGCCTTGTATTGCGCCTGAAAGGCGGCGGGTGACCAGATCAGCAGCTCGACGGCGCCGGTCTGCACCATCGTGCAGCCGTCGAAGATGTCCTCCGTCACCGCGCTCCACGCCTCGCCCAAGGCCTTGGCGAGGGCCGGTGGATCGTCCGACACGGCGTGCACTGCAAGCAGGCCGAGCGTGCCGTTGGGATGGACGATCCATTCGGGCTCCATGAACGCCTCCGGCGTGGCGTGCCGCACCGGCCGCCACGGCAAGGGGCCTGATGCCTCGCCGAGCACGACCTCCGCCGCCACCTCGTAGCCGTCCTCGGTCTCCCAACTGTGCGAGCGGGTCTCGCCCTCGAGCTCCGCGACATTGACCGCCAGCTCGAAGGCCGGCTCGCCTTCTACCAGCTCGATGTAGTTGGGCAGGTCGTCGTCGGCCGGCTGGAAGCAGATGCAACGCGGCTCGACGCCTTCCGGCGTGAGATTGAAGCCGAGCTGCAGCAGCCGGGTCGCCAGCGCGTCGGGAGAGGCGACCGACAGGCTGAGATGGTCGATGTCGCGGGCGGTGACTTTCATCCCGGGGTCTTAAGGCCCCGCTGCCGACGGCTCAAGCGGCTTCGGGCGGTTCACACCGCTTCGAGTGCATGGCGCAACCTACGCAACCGGACGGGCTTGCCACTCGGCTGAGGGCGGGTCCATCATTTTGGCGGGTGCACCTCCGGTTGAAGGTTGCTCCGCGTTGCACGAGTAGTCGCCAAAAAGATCTATCCACACGGGAGAGAAACCATGAGGCACTACGGCATCGCCATTGCGGCAGCGCTTACGCTCGCCGCTTCGGCTTCGGCTCAACAGGCGGTGGCGCCATCGAAGTGGGGCGCTGCTGACGAAATCGGCGCGGCCAACTACATCACGCCGGCGCGAGTCGTCGAGGCGGCCAAGCTGGTCAAGACGGGCAAGACCTACTCGCTGGGCATCATCGTCGACAGCAAGACGCCGGCCTATCCGCCGCGTTCCTGTTCGGTCTCGATCGTACAACCCGGACAGGTCGGCTCGGCAGCCGGGCTCGGCCCCACGCATACCACCTACAACGACGATATCCTGAACTGCTGGATCGGCATCGGCACGCAGATCGACGGGCTCGGCCATATCGGCGTCGGCGATGTCTACTACAACGGCAACAAATGGGCCGACTTCGCCGCCTTCGACGGCCTGAAGAAGCTCGGTGTCGAGAAGATCCCGCCGATCGTGGCGCGCGGCGTGGTGCTCGACATGACGGCGCACTTCAAGGCCGATCCGGTGCCGGAAGGCACCGCCTTCAACCGGGCCGAAATCGACGCCGCGGCCAAGGCGCAGGGCGTCGAGATCAGGGAAGGCGACGTCGTGCTGTTCTACACCGGCTGGATCAAGCTGATCGGCAAGGACGACGCGCGCTACAGCAAGGGCGAGCCTGGCCTTGGCCGCGAGGGTGCCAAGTATCTCACCTCCAAAGGCGTGGTGGCGATCGGCGCCGACAACTGGGCGCTCGAGGTGATCCCGTTCGAGAAGGATGCCGGCGTGTTCGAGGTCCACCAGATCATGCTGCCGCACAACGGCACCTACATCCTGGAGAACGTCGACACCAGCCAACTGGTCGCCGACAAAGGCTGGGAGTTCCTGTTCGTGCTCGGCCATTCCAAGTATCGCGGTGCCGTTCAGGGCATGATCAACCCGATCGCGATCCGATAGGCATCCGTCCTTCTTCCTCTCCCCCGCCGCCGGCGGAGAGGAATTGCGCGCGGCCGCGATTTGGCTTGTCGAGCGGATTTTGCTCTAAGAGCCGGCATGAAGAAGCTGCTCATCATCGGCATCGGCGCCGGCGACCCCGATTTCATCACCCTGCAGGCGGCCAAGGCGCTGAATACGGTCGACGTCTTCTTCATCCTGGAAAAGGGCGCGGCCAAGGACGGCATGATGGAGCTGCGCCGCGAGATCTGCCGGCGCCACGCCAAGGACCGGCCCTACCGCATCGTCGAAGCGCCGAGCCCGCCGCGCGAGAAGCGGCCGGCCGATTATGCCGCCTGCGTCGACGACCTGAACCGCGCCAAGCAGGAGACCTTCGAGCGCATGATCGTGGAGGAGCTGGCCGACGGGCAGGTCGGCGCGGTGCTGGCCTGGGGTGATCCCTCGCTCTACGACAGCACCATCCGCAACATCGAGGCGATCGCGGCGCGGCGGAGCCTTGCCTACGAGGTCATTCCGGGCATCAGCGCCGTGCAGGTGCTGGCCGCGCGGCACAGGATCACGCTCAATACTGTCGCCCAACCGGTCGAGATCACCACGGGCCGGCGACTCGCCGAGGGATGGCCGGCCGGTGTCGATAGCGTCGTCGTCATGCTCGACGGCGAGGACACCTGGCGGCGCTTCGCCGACCAGGACATCGACATCTATTGGGGCGCCTATCTCGGAACGCCGGACGAGATCCTGATTGCGGGCCGCCTGAAGGATGTGTCGGAAGAGATCCATCGAGTCCGTACTGTAGCGCGAGAGCGTAACGGCTGGATCATGGACACTTATTTGATGCGCCGACGCTAGTGATCCGGTCGATCGCCGTTTTGCTGGTGCTGGGCATCGCCGTGCCCGCGGCGGCACAGGGTATCCCCAAGGCGCAGTCACCCGAGGAGGTCGGCTTCGTCGCCAGCCGCCTGAAGCGGCTCAGCGACCGCATCGAGGAAGGGGTCAAGAACAACGAGTTGCCCGGCGCGGTGGTGCTGATCGCGCGCAACGGCAAGATCGCCCTGTTCGACGCCTACGGCTTCCGCGACAAGGAGGCCAAGGCGCCGATGAAGACCGACGCGATCTTCCGCATCGCCTCGATGACCAAGCCGATCACCTCGGTCGCCGCCATGATCCTGGTGGAGGAGGGCAAGCTCACCCTGGCCGACCCGGTGTCGAAGTACATCCCGGCTTTCGCCGACACCAAGGTGGCGGTGCCGAAGAAGAACGCCGACGGCACGGTCGAGATGTCGCTCGAGCCGCAGTTCCGGCCGATGACCGTCCAGGACCTGATGCGCCACACCTCGGGCCTGACCGAGGGCGCCATCGGCAGCAACCCGGTGAAGCAGTCCTACCTCGACATGAAGGTGAACGCTGCCGACCAGACCAACGCCCAGATGGCCGAGAAGCTTGCCAAGCTCGCGCTGCTCTACCAGCCCGGCACGCGCTGGGAATATTCGATGGCGACCGACGTGCTCGGCCGAGTAATCGAGGTCGCGTCGGGCATGCCGCTCGACAAGTTCATCGAGGAGCGCATCACCAAGCCCTTGAGGATGGGTGACACCGGCTTCGAAGCTTCACCCGACAAGAAGGACCGCGGCGCCCGGCCCCAGAAAGAGGGCCCCAAGAGCGAACTGCCCAACATTCCCGACATCACGCTCAAGTCGACCTGGAAGTCGGGCGGCGGCGGCATGGTCTCGAGCGCGGCCGACTATGCCCGCTTCCTCCAGATGTTCGCCAATGGTGGCCAGCTCGACGGCGCCCGCATCCTCTCGCGCAAGACCATCGACCTGATGACCGCCGACCACCTGTCGCCCGACATCGTCATGGGCGACGACATGTGGCGGTTAGAGGCGCTGGAGCCGAGCCAGCGCATGGGGCAGGGCTTCGGCCTGGGGTTCGCCGTGCGCAACGAGCAGGGCCGCAACCCGCTGCCCGGCTCGCCCAATGACTACTATTGGATGGGCGCCTACGGCACCTACTTCTGGCACGACCCGCGGGAGCACATGTACGTCGTGTTCATGACCCAGTCGGAGATGGCTCGGCCCTACCGCTACCTGATGCGGGACCTCGTCTACCAGGCACTGATCGGTAACTGACTACGGTCAGTCATCTGACCGCGGCGTGCAAATCCCAAATGGCTCCCCATATTGGGGGCCATGACTGCTGGAGATCCCCGCAACTGGATGTGGTCCGAAGCCTTGCAGATGCTGGCCCGGGCCGAACGGTTGCACCGCGAAGTGTTCAATGTGCCCGGCTCGTCGAGCCGCGCCGCCGTGTCCTGGGAGCCGCCGGTCGACGTGCTGGAGACCGAGGACGCCGTCCTCGTCCTGGTCGCGCTGCCCGGCGTCGACCCGGCCCAGGTCCAGCTCGCCATCCATAACGGCGTGCTGCTGATCGGCGGCGAGCGTGTCCTGCCGCGCGAGCTGCGCACCGCCACCATCCATCGCATCGAGCTGCCGCAGGGCCGCTTCGAGCGGCAGGTCCGTCTGCCGGCCGGCCACTACGAGCAGCCGGTCAGCGGCGTCGCCGACGGCTGCCTGATCGTCAAGCTGCCCAAGATCGGGCGAAAGGCGGCGCCATGAGCCCGCCTGATGTGAACGCTGGCGCACAGAACACATCCGTGGCGCTGCCGCCCGACGCCATGATTGTCCTGCCGACGCGCAACATGGTGCTCTACCCGGAGATGGTCCTGCCGCTCACCATCGGCCGGCCGTCGTCGGTCGCTGCCGTGCAGCAGGCGGTGCGCGAGCA
>VBAF01000517.1 GCA_005884705.1 Alphaproteobacteria bacterium | reverse complement strand
GACTACGACACCTGGAGCCAGCTCGGCATTCGCGGCTGGTCGTATGAGCACGTGCTGCCCTACTTCAAGAAATCCGAGCACTTCGCGGGCGAGGGTGATGACAGCCGCGGCAAGGGAGGCCCGCTGCATGTCGGCGAGATGCACGAGCGTCACGTGCTGTGCGACGCCTTCCTCGAGGCCGCTGAAGCCTCGGGCTATCCGCGCAACAAGGACTACAACAGCGGCGACCAGGAAGGCTTCGGCTACTTCCAGGTCACGATCAAGAACGGCAAGCGCTGGTCGGCGGCGCGCGCCTTCCTCGACCCGGCCCGGTCGCGGCCCAACCTCAGGATCGAGACCGAGGCGCTGACCGACAAGGTTCTGCTCGAGGGCAAACGCGCGGTCGGCGTGGCTTATACCGTGCACGGCCAGAAGCGCGAGGCGCGCGCAGGCCGCGAGGTCATCGTGTCGTGCGGCGCGGTGCAGTCGCCCGGCGTGCTGGAGCATTCGGGCATCGGCCAGCCCGAGCTCCTGCGCAGGTATGGCATCGAGGTCAAGCACGAGCTGAAGGGCGTCGGCGAGAACTACGGCGATCACTTCGCACCGCGGGTCAAATACCGCATCAACCAGCGGATCAGCCTGAACGAGCAGACGCGCGGACTGCAGCTCCTCAAGGCGATTGCCCAGTACTACACCACGCGCTCGGGCGTGCTCACCTACAACGCCGGCATGGTATGCGGCTTCGTACGAACGCGCCCCGGACTGGAGACGCCCGACATGCAGCTGCATGTGCTGCCGGCCAGCTACGAGGTTGGCAAGAAGCGGATGCTGGAGACGGAGCCCGGCATGACCGTGATCCTCGGCCAGTGCCGGCCCGATTCGCGCGGATCGATCCACATCAAATCGGCCATGCCCGGTACGGAACCCGCGATCCGGCCGAACTTCCTGTCGGCCCGGACCGACCGCGATGCCGCGGTGGCGGGGATGCAGATCGCCCGCAGGATCATGCAGCGGCCGGCGATCGCCAGGTACGTCGCCTTCGAGACCGGACCGGGCGAGAAAGTGCAGAGCTATGACGAGTGGATCGACTATGCCCGGCACACCGGCGCCACGACCTTCCACGTTATCGGCACCTGCAAGATGGGCAGCGACCCGATGGCGGTGGTCGACGACCGCCTGCGCGTGCACGGCATCGCCGGCCTGCGGGTGATCGACGCCTCGATCATGCCGACCGTGCCGTCGGGCAACACCAACGCGCCGACCATCATGGTGGCCGAGAAGGGCGCCGACATGATCAAGCAGGACGCCAACGCCGGCATGAAGCTGGCGGCTTAGTCTCTTGCCGGACCGCGGGCCTCCGGCCCGCGGTCCGGAAGATCAGCCCCCGAGCAGCGCCGGGGCGGCCTTCACTTCCTTGCGCTCGACCTTCTTCACGATCTCGGTGAGCTTGGCGTGGGTCGGCGCCGGCACGCCGACGAACTTGCCGCGGTCGGCGATGTAGCCGTTCATGAACTCGATCTCGGTGCGGCGGCCCTTGCGGATGTCCTGGGCCATCGACGGCCGCTGGATGTCGGCGCGCGGGTTGGGGTTGGTGTTGGAGCCCGGCCGCAGGATCGCCTCGACCTCGTCGAGCGCTGTCTTGTCGCCCTCCGCCGCGCGGGCGAGTTGCTCGGGCTCGAACTTGCCGATCTTCTCGATGTGGTAGCCGAGCGCCTGGCCGACGCGGACGGCCTCGCCGCCCAGTTTGATCGAGAAGCGGCGGATCGCGTCGTTGCGGTCGCAGTCGGAGCCTGTCAGGCCGGTGGCGGCCGAGACGCCGTTCTTCATGCCGTTCTGGCAGAGCTTGGACCAGCGCTCGCCCCACAAATTGGTGGTGGTCTTGGCCGAGTCGATGCGGCCCACCATGTCGCGCAACTCCTCGACCCGCTTGGTGATGCGGCCATGGACCTCGCCGACCCGG
>VBAF01000516.1:2292-6897 GCA_005884705.1 Alphaproteobacteria bacterium | reverse complement strand
CTTGCCGTCGGCCGAGGTCTCGTGGCCGAGCGCCAGTTGCGGGACGATGTTCAACTTGTCGTCGACGTCGAACAGCTTGTCGCAGATCGAGGCGAACACGATGCGCGCGGTGTAGGTGCGCGACAGGCTGGGATCGAGCGCGTCCGGATCGTCACCGAGGCCGATGCGCAGATGCGTCTGACCCAAGGCGGGCAGGGCAAACAGCGAGAAAGCCAGCGCCAGAACGGCGCGACGAATCGATGGGGTCATGGACGCCTCCGCTGCATACCCCATGCCATAATTCCCCTCCCCCGTCTTCGGGGGAGGGGAAGTCTACGCGGCCGAGGCGTAGATCCGGTCGAGATCGCGGTCGTCGTAGATGTATTCGGTCGAGCAGAACTCGCATTTCACGGAGACGTTACCGTTGGCATCGCGCAGGTCGTCGAGCTCCTCGCGCTTGATCGAGCGCAGTACGCGGTCGATCCGCTCGCGGCTGCAGCGGCAGCGCGCCATGAAGGGACGGCGGGCGAACTGGCGCGGCTGCTCCTGGTGGAACAGGCGATGGAGCAGGGTCGCGCCCGGCAGGCCGGGATCGAGCATCTCGGCGGTGGTGGCCGAGGCCATCAGGATGACGGCGCGACGCCAGTCGTCCTCGCGCTGCTCGCGGTCGACATGGACGCGGCCGGCCTCGAACTCCGGCATCTGCTGGACCATCAGCGCCGCCGCGCGCCAATGCGCGGTGCCGTCGCCCAGCCGGCGCTCGGCCACGATCTTGATGCCGGTCGGAAGCTGCTCGGACTGGCGGAAATAGGTGTGGGCGCAATCGGCCAGGCTCGCGCCCTCGAGCGGCACCACGCCCTGATAGCGCTGGGTGTGCTGGCCCTGGTCGACGGTGAAGGTAAGCGTGCCGCGGCCGAACAGCTTCGGCACATAGCCTTCGGGCGCCTCGCTGTTGCCGGCGCCGAGCGCCACGGCGAGCTTCCAGGAATCGAACTGGGCGTAGCCGCGCAGCGCGCCCTCGGTGGTGAGGTCGGTGACCAGCAGGCGGATCGGCCCGTCTCCAGCGATCTGCAGGGTGAAGATGCCGTCGTATTTCAGCGAGGTGGCAAGGCAGGCGCACAGCACCATCGCCTCGGCGAGCGGCCGCGCCACCGCCAGCGGATAGCCGTGGCGTTCGATGATGGCGTCGAGCGCCGGTCCCAGCCGGACCAGGCGACCGCGGACGCCCAGCGCATCGAGCTGGAAGGGAAGGGCCTGGTCGTCGGAAGCGGGTTGGCCTTCCGACGGGGGCTTCACGATAGGCACCAGGCGAGGATGCTCTTCTGAGCGTGCAGCCTGTTTTCGGCCTCGTCGAACACCACCGACTGCGGCCCGTCGATCACGTCGGTGGTCACTTCTTCCCCGCGATGGGCCGGCAGGCAGTGCATGAAGACGGCGTCGGGCTTGGCCGCCGCCATCAGATGCTTGTCGACCTGATAGCCGCGCAGAAGGTTGTGCCGTCGAGCCGCGCTCGGGCTCTGCGGATCCTCGTCGCCCATCGACACCCAGGTATCGGTGACGACGCAATCGGCGCCGCGCACGATCGATTCCGGATCGTGGCCGATGGTGATGCGGCCCTTCGACTTCTCCGCCCACTGCACCACGTCGGCCGGCGGCTTGAGCTCGGGCGGGCAGGCGACGCGCAATTCGAAGTCGAACTGCACGGCGGCATGGATCCACGAGGTCGCCATGTTGTTGCCGTCGCCCGACCAGGCGACCGCCTTGCCCCGGATCGGGCCGCGATGCTCCTCGTAGGTCATCACATCCGCCATGAGCTGGCAGGGATGGGTCTTGTCGGTCAGGCCGTTGATCACCGGTACGGTCGCGTACTTGGCCATCTCCAGCAGTTTCTCCTCGACCGTCGTGCGCATCATGATGATGTCGACATAACGGCTGAGGACCTTCGCGGTGTCGGCGATGGTCTCGCCGCGGCCGAGTTGGGTGTCGGTGCGGCCGAGCATGATGGTCTGGCCGCCGAGCTCGCGGTGCGGGTCGAGGGCTTCTCGAAGATCATGGCGAGCGTCTTGCCGCCCAACGGCTTGTCGTGCCCGCCGTTGGCGCGCTGCTTCTTCATCGCCTTGCCGTGGTCGAGGATCTGGCGAAGCGTCTTGGGATCGACCTGGTCGAGGTCGAGGAAATGCTTGGGCGTGGCCATGGCTGCCTACTCGGCAGCCCGATTTGCACCTTGGGGGGCCGCCGCCTCGAAGGACTCCGCGGCCTTGCTCAACAGCTCGATGCCCTCGTCGAGCGCCGCCTTGTCGGCGATCAGCGCCGGGAAGACGCGGACCACGTTCTCGCCGGCGGGCGGCACCAGCAGCCCGAGCGACTGCAGGCGGTTCACCATGTCGCCGGCCGGCACCGCGGATGCGCACTGCAGGCCCTGCAGGAAACCCATGCCGCGCTGCTCGAGGTAGACCGTCGGATGCTTCTTCACGAGCATCTCGAGCTGGCCCTTGAGGTAGTCGCCCTTCTGGCGCACGTCGTCGATGAAGCCCGGCGCAAGCAGCACGTCGAGCACCGCGTTGGCCACGCCGGTGGCGAGCGGATTGCCGCCATAGGTCGAGCCGTGCGTGCCCGGCACCATGCCGACCGCCGCCTTCTCGGTCGCCATGAAGGCGCCGATCGGGAAGCCGCCGCCCATGCCCTTGGCGATCGCCGCGACATCGGGCTTCACGCCCGACCAGTCGTAGCCCCACATCTTGCCGGTCCGACCGAAGCCGGTGTGGATCTCGTCATAGAACAGCAGCAGGCCGAACTCGTCGCAGATCGCGCGCAGGTCCTTGAGGAACTGCGTGGTCGTGGCGCGAATGCCGCCCTCGCCCTGGATCGGCTCGACCAGGATGCCGGCGGTCTCGTCGTCGATCATGTCGCGCACGACGTTGGTGTTGTTGAGCGGCGCGTGCTTGTAGCCGGGCGCCGGCGGGCCGAAGCCTTCGAGATACTTCTCGTTGCCGGTGGCCGACAGCGCGTTCAGCAGGCGGCCGTGGAACGCCGCCTGGAAGCAGATGATCTTGTAGCGCTGCGGCTTGCCGTTCATGAACTGATACTTGCGGATCAGCTTGATGCCGCCCTCGATCGCCTCGGCGCCCGAGTTGCAGAAGAACATCGTGTCGGCGAACGACACCTCGGTCAGCCGCTTGGCCAGCTTCTCGCCGTTGCCGATGCGGAACAGGTTGGAGGTGTGCCACAGCTTCTGGCCCTGCTCGGCCAACGCCTTGACCAGCGTGGGATGGCAGTGGCCCAGCGCGTTCACGGCGATGCCCGAGGTAAAGTCCAGGTAACGTCGGCCGTCCGTCGCGTAGAGATAGTTGCCCTCTCCGCGTTCGAACACGACGTCCTTGCGACCGTACGTCGGCATCACAGCCGTTATCACGATGAGCCTCCTGCAAAGGAAAAAGCCCCGCTTTTGGCGGGGCTGGGCACTATCGGTCCGCGGCAGGGGGGGTGTCAACGCAACTTGAGGGGCGGAACCCCCTCTGGTAGAGACCCGCCTTCCCCGCAGAAACCCCGTCATGAACCCGCTTCCCACAGCCAACCGCCAGCTTGCCTTGCGCCGCGCCGACTTCCGATCGGTGCCGGAGATGCTGGACTACGCGGCCCAGGGGGAGACCGGCGTCACCTTTTATAGTGCACGCGGCGAGCTGCTTTCGACCCTGTCGTGGAAAGAGGTGCGCGAGCGCGCCCATGTGACCGCCCGCAAGCTGATCGGCGCGGGCTTTGCGGTCGGCGAGCGGCTGCTGATCACGGCCGACACCTGGCCCGGCTTCTTCGACGCCTTCTTCGGCGCCCAGTATGCCGGCCTGCTACCGGTGCCGGTCTCGACGCCGGCCGGGCTCGGCGGCAAGGAAGCCTATCTCGACCAGCTTCGGCGCCAGTTCACCGCCTCGGGTGCGGTCGCCGCGGCCGGAGTGGATGAGCTGGTGGGCTTTCTCTCGGATGCTGCCAAGGAGTTCCCGCAGGTGCGGCTCCACGGCGGCGTGGACGTGCTGAACGCGCTGCCGGAGAAGCCGGTCGATCTGCGGCCGCTCGGCCCCGGCGACCTTTGCTACATCCAGTTCTCGTCGGGCAGCACGCGCCATCCGCACGGCGTGCAGATCACCCAGGCGGCGCTGATGGCCAATCTCGCCGGAATGACCGGCCCGGCGGGGCTCGACGTCGTGCTCGACGATCGCGCGACGAGCTGGCTGCCGCTCTATCACGACATGGGGCTGATCGGCTTCATGATGTCGCCGCTCGCCTGCCAGCTCTCGATCGATTATCTGACGCCGCGCGACTTCGCCCGCCGGCCGATGCAGTGGCTCAACCTGATCTCCGAGAACCGCGCCACCATCTCCTACAGCCCGAGCTTCGGCTACGACCTCGCAGTGCGCCGCGGTGCGGCGCAGGTGCCGGCCGATCTCGACCTGTCCTGCTGGCGCCATGCCGGCATCGGCGGCGACATGGTGCGGGCCGACGTGCTCGACCGCTTCGCCGAGACCTTCGAGCCCAAGGGCTTCCGGCGCTCGGCGCTGATCCCGAGCTACGGCATGGCCGAGGTCTGCCTCGCCATCACCTTCAGCCCGGGCGGCTCCGGCATGCGCACCGACA
>VBAF01000516.1:961-2247 GCA_005884705.1 Alphaproteobacteria bacterium | reverse complement strand
CGATCCGCAGGATTTCCGCCGCGCCCGCCGCTTCGTGATCTGCGGCAAGGTGCTGCCGGGCCATCGGCTCGAGGTGCGCGGCGCGCAGGGCGGGGTGCTCGGCGATCGCGCCGTCGGCCGCATCTTCGTCAAGGGGCCGAGCGTCATGCCCGGCTACTTCGAGGAGCCCGAGGCCAGCGCCGAGGTGCTGTCGTCCGACGGCTGGCTCGACACCGGCGACCTCGGTTACTGGCTGGACGGCGAGATCGTGGTCACCGGCCGGGCCAAGGACCTGATCATCATCAATGGCCGCAACGTCTGGCCGCAGGACATCGAATGGGCGATCGAGGCCCAGAAGGTGGTGAAGACCGGCGATTCGGCCGCCTTCTCGGTCGACAGCGGCGAGGGCGAGCGCGTCGTGGTCGCGGTGCTGGCCCGGGTCTCGGGCGACGCGGCGAAGGCAGCGCTCGCGCGCGACGTCGCGGGCGCGGTGCGCGAGGCGGTCGCGGTCGATTGCGATGTCGTGCTGGTGCCGCCGACCATGGGCCTGCCGATGACCTCGTCGGGCAAACTCTCGCGCGCCCGCACCAAGGCCAACTACCTCGCCGGCCGCTACGACCCCAAGCCCGCCGCGGCCTGACGTGCCGAAGCTGGTGGCGGTCACCGGGGCGACGGGCTTTGTCGGCCCGCATCTCGTCGCCGCCCTGGCCCGGCATAGCTGGAAACTCCGCCTGCTGGTCCGCCGCTGGACGCCGCTGCCGTCACTGCCCGGGGTCGAGGCGGAGATCGTCTGGGGCGACTTGTCGGACGAGGCGAGCCTCAGGGCGCTGGTCGGCGGCGCCGACGCCGTGATCCATGCCGCCGGCCTGATCAAGGCGCGCCGGCCGGCCGAGTTCGATCGGATCAATCGCGATGGCACCGCCCGGCTGTCGGCGCTCGCGCCCGACGTTCCGTTCCTGCTGCTGTCCTCGCTGGCAGCGCGCGAGCCGCAGCTCTCGCCCTATGCCGCCAGCAAGCGGGCGGCGGAGGAGGCGGTCGCCGCGCGATCCGGCCCCTGGCTCACGCTCCGGGCGCCGGCGGTCTACGGCCCGGGCGATCGCGAAACCCTGGCCTACTTCAAGATGGCCAAACGGGGCTTCGCCCTGCAGCCCGGCCAGCCTCGAGGTCGGCCCGAGGCGCGGCTATCGCTGATCCATGTCGAGGACCTGGCCGAGGCGCTGGCGCTCGCCCTCGATCGGCCGGTGCCGCCGGGCGTCCACGAGATCGACGATGGCCACGCGGGCGGCTATAGCCACGACGACATGTCG
>VBAF01000516.1:0-929 GCA_005884705.1 Alphaproteobacteria bacterium | reverse complement strand
AGTCTCAACCGCCTGAGACCTGGCGCCCAGATCTTGACCACAGAAAAAGTGCGGGAATTGTTCCACCCCGATTGGACCGTGCACGACCGACAGCTGGCCGCCCTGACCGGCTTTTCCGCCCGCTTTGGGCTGGCTGACGGCTTCCGCCACACCATCTTGTGGTACCGGGCCCATGGTTGGCTGTGAAACAAGCCGTAACAATTTGTTATTTCACATAGATTCGGCGATCCGCCACATAAGCCGTACCTCAGCCCCCGTGGGAGACTTCCTTTGCGTACCGCCCAGAACCTGATCGTCGAAAACGACGGCGCCACCGCCCTGCTCCACCGCGTCCCGGCGCGCGGCGAAGTCATGGCCGAGATCGTCACCCAGCTCGCCGCGTTCCGTACCGACGACCTGCAGGTCATCCGGGGCGAGACCGTGATTTCCAAGGATCTCGCCATCGTTTCCCTGGCGATCATGGACATGGTCATGGAGCTCGAGGATCGCTTCGACGTGTCGATCCCGATGAACGTCGTGGCCGAGATCCAGACCGTCGATGAACTCGCCGACACCATCCTGAAGCTCGCCGCCCGGCGTTAAGTTGCCATGGGCTTGTTCGACCGCCATGCCGGTCTGCTGGACGCCTATCGCGACGTCCGCACGACCGGCGCCGACCCGTTCCAGATCTGCATGGAGCGGGTGCTGTCGCCGACCGAGGCGATCATCGACGGCAAGAAGTGCCTGCTGGTCGGCACCAACAACTATTTCGGCCTGACCTTCGATCCGAGCTGCATGGCGGCGGCGATCGAGGCGATCAAGGCCGAGGGCACCGGCACCACCGGCTCGCGCATCGCCAACGGCTCCTACAGCGAGCACGTCGCGCTCGAGAACGAGATCGCCGAGTTCTACGACAAGAAGCACTGCATGGTCTTCACGACCGGCTACCA
>VBAF01000515.1 GCA_005884705.1 Alphaproteobacteria bacterium | reverse complement strand
GTGACGTCGAGCCTGACGAAATGGCCGGCCGAGCCCAGCCTGTCGGCGACCGCCTTGCCGCGGTCGGCGGCGATGTCGGCGACGACGATGCTGGCGCCTTCCTGCGCCATCAGGGTGGCGGCATTGGCGCCCAGCCCCGAGGCGCCGCCGGTGATCAGCGCGACCTTGCCCTTGAGGCGATCGGTCATGTCTTCTTTCCTCCCGCGAGGGCCTCGCGATGGGCGATGTAGCTCGTTGCCGCCACGATGATGGCCGCGCCGACGAACGTCCAGAGGTCCGAGGTCTTGCCCCAGACCGCCACGTCCATCAAGGCAGCCCAGACGATGCCGATGAAGCTGACGGGCTGCAGGGCGGAAATGTCGAGCAGCCGGTACGACCACGTAATCAGGAAGTAGCCCAGGGTGCCGAACACGCCGGCGGCAGCGAAGAGCACGAGCTGGTGACCGTTAGGGGCCTGCCAGAACCACAGGCCGAGCGGCGTGAAGCAGAGGGTGGCGAGCACGGTCTGCCAGAACACGACGAGGGCGGGAGCGTCGCGGCCCGACACCGCCTTGGCCACCAGGTTGGAGCCCGCCATCAAGGGGATGGCGAAGAGCATCATCCAGATGCCGGGATTCATCGGGGTGAACCCGGGACGCACGATCACCAGCATGCCGGCGAAGCCGATGGCGAGCGCCGTCCAGCGGCTTGCCTGCACCCTCTCGCCGAGGAACAGCACGGCGCCCAGGGTGATGAAGATCGGCCCGGTGAACCCCAGCGCCGCCATGGTCGCAAGCGGCAGCCAGACAACAGCCTCGTACCACAGCGCGTAGCCGCTGGTGTGGAAGAGGGAGCGGAAGGAATGGAGCTTGAGGTCGCGCGTCGCCAGCCCCCGCACGCCCGAGCGCCACAGCATGATCGGGGCGATCACGATGAGGCCCGCGATCCAGCGGCCCCACGAGACCAGGAGTGGCGGCAGCTCGCCAGCGAGCTCCTTCACCGAGGCGTTGAGGCCGGTGAAAAAGAAGCCGGAAACGACGGCGACGGCGAAGCCGCGCGCGACCCGCGAAGGGATCAAGCGCGCGAGCGCGTCACTGTCGATTGCGGGCACGGACATCGGCGACCGGCTTGCCCCTCGCCAGATCGGGGGTCAAGCCGGGCCTTTCGCAGCTCAGTCGAGGGTGACCTTGTAGCGGCTGATGGCCAGCGCCGAGACCATCAGCAGGATGGCGCCGAGCGCCAGCAGGTTGCCCGATATGTCGGCGAAGTCCGCCCCCTTCAGCATGATGCCGCGCACCAGGCGCATGAAGTGCGTCGCGGGCAGGCCTTCGCCGAGCCACTGCGCCCACTCGGGCATGCCGCGGAACGGGAACATGAAGCCCGACAGCAGGATCGAGGGCAGCAGGATGAAGAGCGAGGCCTGCATCGCCTGCAGCTGGTTCTGCGTCACCGTCGAGATGGTGAAGCCGATCGCGAGGTTGACGGTGATGAACAGCGCGGTGCCGAAGCAGAGCAGGGCGATGCTGCCCTCGCTCACGACGTCGAACAGCAGCCGCGAGATCAGCAGGATCACCGCGACCTGGACCGAGCCGATGGCGATGTAGGGCAGGATCTTGCCGATCATCACCTCGAGCGGCTTCACCGGCATGGCGAGCAGGTTCTCCATGGTGCCGCGCTCGCGCTCGCGGGTGACGGCGAGCGCAGTCATCATCACCATGGTCATGGTCAGGATCACCGCCAGCAGGCCGGGCACGACGTTGAGCCGAGCCTTGCCCTCAGGATTGTAGCGGCGCTGCAGCACCAGCTCGACGCCGCCCGCCTTGGGGTTGAGGCCGGCGAGCGGGCCGATCAGGTCGCGGCGCAGCGCCTGCTCGATCGCCGGCTGCGCGGCGGCCAGCGGGGTGCCGGCGGCCACAGGATCGGTCGCGTCGGCATCGATCAGCACCTGGGCACGCTCGCCGCGCACCAGCCGGCGCGTGAAGTCGGACGGGATGGTGACGACGAACTGCACTTTGCCCTGCTGCAGCAGCGCGTTGGCCTCGGCCTCCGAGCGCGGCCGGTGGGTGAAGCGCATGTAGCCGGTGCTGCTGAGCGCCGAGACGATGGTGCGGGTGACCGTAGTGTCGTCGGCCGAGATCACCGCGGTCGGCAGGTTGTGCGGGTCGGTGTCGATAGCGTAGCCGAACAGCAGGAGCTGCATGATCGGCACGCCGAACATCATGGCGAAGGTCAGCCGGTCGCGGCGGAGCTGCTGGATCTCCTTGACGATGATGGCGAGGAGGCGCTGCCACATCGCTCAGCCATCGAGCGCGTTGTCGCGCGCCCGTCCCATCAGATGGATGAACACGTCCTCGAGCGTCGGCGGAACGGCTCGATCGCGCGCACCAGCGCGTCGCGGTCCGGACCGCAAACATGGAGCGTCGCGCCGAACGCTGCCGCCGCGGTGACGCCCGGTGCGTCGCGCAGCTGGGGCGCCAGGCGGTCGGCGCCGGGCCCGCGGGCGATGAAGGCCGAGAGGCCGGACTGCTCGATGATCTCCGCCGCGCTGCCGCGCGCCATCAGCTCGCCGTAGGCGATGTAGGCGATCTCGTGACAGCGCTCGGCCTCGTCCATGTAGTGGGTCGAGACCAGCACGGTGATGCCTTCGGCAGCGTAGGAATGGATCTCGTCCCAGAAGGCGCGGCGCGCCTTGGGATCGACGCCGGCGGTCGGCTCGTCGAGCAGCAGGAGCTTGGGCTCGTGCAGCACGCAAGCCGCCAGCGCGAGCCGCTGCTTCCAGCCGCCCGACAGGGTGCCGACGAGCTGCCTCTGACGGGTCTCCAGCCCCAGCCGCTCGAGCGACTTGCCGACCCGATCCTTGAGATGGTCGAGGCCGTAGACCCGGCCGACGAACTCGAGGTTCTCGCGGATCGTGAGATCCTCGTAGAGGCCGAAGCGCTGGGTCATGTAACCCGCCTGGCGCTTGATCGCGTCGCGCTCGCGCACCAGGTCGTGGCCGAGGCAGGTGCCGCCGCCCCCGTCAGGCGTCAGCAGGCCGCAGATCAGGCGCAAGGTCGTGGTCTTGCCCGAGCCGTTGGGCCCGAGGAAGCCGCAGATGCGGCCCTGCTCGATGGCCAGGCTGACATGGTCGACCACCGTGCGCTTGCCGTAGCGCTTGACCAGGTCATGGACGTCGATCGCGCGGGCCATGGCTGCTCACTTCGCCAGCGGAGCGACGGTGATCGGCAGGCCGGGCGGCAGCGCAGTCTGTGTCGATTCCGGCCGCGCCTCGATCAGGAACACGAGCTTGGTGCGCGCCGTCTGGGAGTAGATCACCGGCGGCGTGAATTCCGAGCGCGGCGAAATGTAGATGATGCGCGCCTTGAGATCGGGTGGGCAGGAATCGCAGGTGAAGCTCACGGTCTCTCCCATCTGCGCCCGCGCCACATCCTCCTGCGGCACGAAGAAGCGCAGCTTCACCCGGAACGGCGGCAGCAGCGACACCACCGGGGTGCCGGCAGGAACCCATTCGCCCACGTTGAAGAAGGTGTTCTCGATCAGCCCGTCCTCGGGCGAGCCGGGCATCAGGTCGTCGAGCCGCTTCTTCGCCTGGTCGAGGTTCGCATGGTCCTGGTCGACCTGCGCCTTGGCGGCGGCGATCTCGTCGGGTCGGGCCGCGAGCTCGTTCACCTTCTCCTGGGCGATCAGCGAGGACTGGCGCATGCGCAGCTGGCGCATCATCGATTCGGCGTTCTCGTAGCGCGACCTGGCCTCGGCCAGCGCCCCTTCGGTGCGGGCGACCTCGGCCTGGGCGACCACCGGATCGATGACGAACAGCCGGTCGCCCTTCTTGACCTCGACGCCGCGATCGACCGGCCGCTGGACCAGCCGGCCGGCGATCGGTGGCGCGATCAGGCTGGTCTCGCCCTCGACATAACCGAGATAGCGGCCGCTCTCGCCGCTGAAACCCAGCGCCGACAGCAGCGGCCCGCGCCACAACAGGCCGGCGGCCGACACCGCGAAGATCACCGCGACGACGATCAGGAGCGCGCGCCGTTTCATGGCCGCCTCAGCGCATGCAGCATTAGGTCGGCGTGATGACGGGCAAGCGCGCGCACATCGAGCCGGTCGGCGCCGATCGGCTCGAACACCGTCTTCCAGACGATGCTGAGCAGCATCGGCCCGATCAGCGAGCGCACGGTCAGCATCGGATCGACCTTGCGGAACTCGCCGCTCGCGACGCCGCGCGCAATCAGCCCTTCGAACATCGGGATGCCGCGGCCGATCACCTCTTTCAGATAGAAGCGGCCGATCTCGGGGAAGGCGCGCGATTCGGAAATCACGACCTTGGCGATCGAAGCCATCGGCGTCTCCTCGACGCGGCTCGCCATGAAATCGAGGATTGGCGGGATCAGCGCGGCCACCGGCCCGCGATGCGCGGTCGCCAGGGTTTCGACCGCGCCGATGTTGGTGACGATGGCTTGCCGGACGACGCCCTGGAACAGCGCCATCTTGTCCTCGAAGTAGAGGTAGATCGCCGCCTTGCTGAGACCGGCGCGCGCGGCGACGTCGTCGAGACGGGCGGCCGCGAATCCCTTCTCGACGAATTCGGCCAATGCCGCCTCGAGGATTTCCTTCGGCCGGTCGGCAGGCGCCCGGCGCTGCTTCTTCTTCCGCGTCGCCATACAACTAACTTACCAGTCAGTAAGTCCTGGAACCAGC
>VBAF01000514.1 GCA_005884705.1 Alphaproteobacteria bacterium | reverse complement strand
ACGATGACCCGCTCGAGCGCCGCATCGGACAAGAGGTGACTGAGCAGCGCGCGCTTGGACGCGGCGTTCACGAAGTAGACGCGCTGGTCGACCTTCTCGACCGTGCGGCCCTGCGGGACTATCTCGACCTTCTCGGGGTTCTTCAGGATCTCGTGCGCGAGCTTGGCGATGTCGCCCGGCATGGTGGCGGAGAATAGCAGCGTCTGGCGCTGCTTGGACACCATGCTGGAGATGCGCCGGACGTCCTTGACGAAGCCCATGTCGAACATGCGATCGGCTTCGTCGAGGATGAAGAACGTCACCCGGCCGAGCTTGACGTTGCCGCGCTCGATCAGGTCGAGCAGGCGGCCGGGCGTGGCGACCAGGATGTCGACGCCGCGCGCCAGGGTCTCGATCTGGCGGCCGTAGCCCAGACCGCCGACCACGGTGCAGAGACGCAGGCCGAGGCCGCGTCCATAGGTGTCGAAGCTGCGCGCGATCTGGACCGCGAGCTCGCGCGTCGGCGCCAGCACGAGGGCGCGCGGGCTCTTGGGCTCGGCGCGCTTGTTCTCCGCGGCGAGGTGCTGCAGCACGGGCAGCGCGAAGGCCGCCGTCTTGCCGGTGCCGGTCTGGGCGATGCCCAGCACGTCGCGGCCCTGCAGCAGCGCGGGAATGGTGCGCGCCTGGATCGGCGTGGGCACGGTGTACTGGGCAGCCTCGAGGGCACGCAGCAACGGCTCGGCGAGGCCGAGATCCGCAAACGAAACATTACTCACTGGAAAATAAGTCCTTACGGCCGCCAAAGATCTTGGCGGCTTTGGCTCACTCTTCGGCGCGGCGAAGGCGGCTCTTTCTTGTGGGAGATTGTCTCGGGATGAAGCGCCGTCTTAAGGGCGCGTCGCGCAATCGCGAGAAACCTTGCACCCGCCTCAGTGCGGGTTGCGGCGTGTATGACGGGGCAATGGGGCCAAGTCAAGGCACGGTGGACGGCACCGCCCGCAAACGCCCGAAATGGCGATTTCAGCCCAATTCCGCGCCCTGATCGTTGCGCGTCTCTTCCTCGCGGGAGCCCGATTGTTCCATGCGGAGGCACAGCCGCCGGGGATCAGACTCACGACTCGCCAAAGATAGAGAGCGACACTGGAGTGCCGCTCCCCCGAAAAGAATCCGCGCTACGCCCGGCGCTTGCGCAGCAGCTTGCCGGGCAGGTTGCCGGTCGGCTCGTTGTCGCGCAGGAGGACCTGGCCGTTGACGATGGTGGCGGCCATGCCGTCGCACTTCTGCTTGAGCCGCTTGGCGCCGGCCGGTAGGTCGGTGACGACCTCGGGCATGCGCGCGCCGACCGTGTCAGCATCGAACACCACGATGTCGGCCGCCATGCCCTCGCGGATCAGGCCGCGGTCGTGGAAGCCGAACTGGGTGGCGCTGTCGCAGGTGAGCATCTTCACCGCCTCCTCCAGCGTGAAGGCCTGCTTGTCGCGCACCCAGTGGCTGAGCAGATGGGTCTGCAGCGAGGAGTCCATGATCTGCGAGACGTGGGCACCCGAATCCGAGAAGGTCACGACCGAGCGCGGATGCTTCATCAGCTCGAGCGCTTCGGTCTGGTCCTCGTTGGCCACCGGCTGGATCATGAAGAACTTCATGTCGCGCTCGAGCGCCATGTCGATCATCAGCTCGACCGGATGGGTGTTCTTCATCCGCGCCAGCTCGGCCATCGGCTTGTGCGGGCCCTTCATGTCGGTCAGCGCAAAGATCCAGTCCCATTCC
>VBAF01000513.1 GCA_005884705.1 Alphaproteobacteria bacterium | reverse complement strand
ACGTCTATCCGTCCTACTACGGCGCGCAGAGCTACGACGCGATCATGCTGATCGCCTCCGCCGCCGAGGCGCTGAAGGGCGACCTTTCGAGCAAGGACAAGGTGCGCGCGGAGCTCAAGAAGGCCAACTTCAAGTCGCTGCGCGGCGACTTCAAGTTCAACACCAACCAGTTCCCGATTCAGAACTTCTACATCCAGGAGGCGGTGAAGGATCCGCAGGGCGCGATGACGGTCAAGACGATCGCCACCGCAGTGACGGCAGCCAAGGACTCCTATTACGAAAAGTGCTCGATGAAGTGAGCCGCACGGGCACGATGGGGAACGGGAGCGCGTCGGCGCTCCCGTTTCGTTTGAGGGGGCGATGGAATACCTGCTGATCCAGGTGCTGAACGGCGTGCAGCTCGGCCTGCTGATGTTCCTGCTCGCCGCCGGGCTGACGCTGACCTTCGGCATCATGGACCTCGTGAACCTGGCGCACGGCTCGCTCTACATGATCGGTGCCTACCTCGCCTGGACCTTCATCACCTGGACCGATTCCTTCCTGCTCGGCGCGCTGCTGGCGCTGCCCGCGACGTTCATCGTCGGCGTGATCCTCGAGGTCGTGGTGGTGCGGCGGCTCTACGGGCGCGACCATCTCGACCAGGTGCTGGCGACCTTCGGCCTGATCCTGTTCTTCAACGACCTCGTGCGGATGGTCTGGGGTCCGGCCGGCAAGAGCATCGCGGTGCCGGCGTTTCTCAGCCACACCGTGCAGATCCTGCCCGGCGTCAGCTATCCGGCCTACCGCTTCGCGCTGATCGTGGTCGGTCTGCTGGTGGCGCTGCTGCTCGCCTGGCTGGTGGCGCGCACGCGACTCGGCATGCTGATCCGGGCTGGCGCCTCCAACCGGCGCATGATCGCGGCGCTGGGCGTCAACATCGAGCTGCTGTTCAGCCTGGTGTTCGGCCTCGGCGCGGTGTTCGCCTGCCTCGCCGGACTGATGACGGCGCCGATTTCGTCGGTCAAGATCGGCATGGGCGACGATATCCTGATCCTCGCCTTCGTGATCATCGTCATCGGCGGCATCGGCTCGATCAAGGGTGCGTTCGTGGCGGCGATGGTGGTGGGCCAGATCGACATCTTCGGCCGCGCCTTCCTGCCGGAGCTGCTGAAATCGTTCCTCAGCCCCGCCTCGGCCTCGGCCGCCGCACCGGCGATCAGCCAGGTGCTGATCTATGTCCTGATGGCGGGCGTGCTGGTGTGGCGGCCGACCGGCCTGTTCGGCCAGCGCCCGTGATCGGCTGGCTGATGCAGCCGCGCAACATGATCGCGTTGCTCCTGCTGGCGCTGCTGGCGGTGCTGCCGCTGCTCACCCAGGCGTTCGACCAGCGCTACCTGCTGTCGGTCGGCACGCGCATCGTCATCTGGTCGATCGCCGCGGTCAGCCTCAACATGATCCTCGGCTATGGCGGGCTGGTCAGCTTCGGCCACGCCGCCTTCTTCGGCATCGGCGGCTACGCCGTCGGCATCCTGTCGGCCGAGGGCATCCAGAACGGCTGGCTGCAATGGCCAGTGGCGCTCGCCGCCTCGATGCTGTGGGCAGCGCTGGTCGGCGCGCTGTCGCTGCGCACGCGCGGCGTCTATTTCATCATGATCACCTTGGCCTTCGCGCAGCTCGTCTACTATCTCGCCTCCGGGCTCGAGGGCTACGGCGGCGACGACGGGCTGAACATCAGCCGCAGCCGCTTTGCCGGCCTGCTCGACCTGCGCGACAAGGCGACGTTCTACTGGCTCTGCTTCGCCCTGCTCTGCGGCACGCTGTGGTTCTGCGGGCGGCTCGCCAACTCGCGATTCGGCACCGTGCTGCGCGGCGCCCGCGCGAACGAGCTGCGCATGACGGCGCTCGGCTTTCCGGTGTTCCGCTATCGCCTGGTCGCCTGCGTGATCGCCGGCGCCTTCGGCGGGCTCGCCGGCATCCTGATCGCCAACGAGGGCGCCTACGTCTCGCCCGCCATGATGTCGTGGGTGAAGTCGGGCGACCTGATCGTGATCGTCGTGCTGGGCGGCATCGGCGCGCTGTTCGGGCCGCTCTACGGCGCCATCGTCTTTTTTGCGCTCGAGGAAACGCTGAAGCCGTTCCTCGACCTGCTGCACAAGGGCTGGGGCGAATACTGGCAGATCGTGTTCGGTCCGTTGCTGGTGCTGATCGCGCTCCATGCCCGCGGCGGCATGGCGTCGCTGCTGCGGCGCCGCGATGGTTGAGCCGCTGCTCTCGACCGACCGCCTGGTCAAGCACTTCGGCGGGCTGCTCGCCACCGACGACGTCTCGATCGACGTGCGGCCGGGCGAGATCCACGCGCTGATCGGTCCCAACGGCGCCGGCAAGACCACGCTGGTCGGCCAGCTCACCGGCCTACTCGCGCCCGATTCCGGCACGATCCGCTTTGCCGGCCGCGACATCACGCGCCTGCCGACGCATGCCCGGGTGCGGCTGGGCCTCGGTCGTTCCTTCCAGATCACCTCGGTGTTGCGCGAGTTCAGCGCGCTCGACAACGTGGCGCTCGCCGTCCAGGCCCATCAGGGCCATTCCTTCCGCTTCCTCGCCGACGTGCGCCGCGATCGCGCGCTGCGGACCGCCGCGCAGGGCGGGCTCGACGCGGTTGGCCTCGGCGCGCGCGCGGCCATGCCGGCCGCGGCGCTGAGCCACGGCGAGCAGCGCCAGCTCGAGATCGCCATGGCGCTCGCCGGCGAGCCCAAGCTGCTGCTGCTCGACGAGCCTACGGCCGGCATGGGCGTCGAGGAGAGCCAGCGCATGGTCGAGACCTTGCGCGGCCTGAAGAGAAGCTGCGGCATGCTGCTGATCGAGCACGACATGGACGCAGTCTTCGCGCTGGCCGACCGCATCACCGTGCTGGTCTATGGCCGCGTCCTCTTCTGCGGCACGCCGGACGAGATCCGCCGCCATCCCGAGGTGCGCCAGGCCTATCTCGGCGAGGACGGCGCGTGATGCTGCGGGTCGAGAACCTCGAGGGCTTCTACGGCATGAGCCAGGCGCTGTTCGGCATGGCGTTCGCGGTCGATGCCGGCGAGGTGGTGACCCTGATGGGCCGCAACGGCATGGGCAAGACCACGACGGTGCACGCCGTCATGGGCATGCTGGCGGCGCGCCGTGGCGTGGTCGAATTCGACGGCCAGCGGGTCGACCAGCTTCCCGCCTTCCGGATCGCCCGGCTGGGGCTTGGGCTGGTGCCGGAAGGCCGGCAGATCTTCCCCAACCTCTCGGTGCGCGAGAACCTGGT
>VBAF01000045.1 GCA_005884705.1 Alphaproteobacteria bacterium | reverse complement strand
AGGCAAGCTGGGCGGCCAGGCGATCGTGCCTGGCGTCGCCGGCACCTGGAAGGACTTGACCGACTCGGTGAACGCGATGTGCGGCAACCTGACCGACCAAGTGCGCAACATCGCCGAAGTGACCACCGCGGTGGCGCGCGGCGACTTGTCGAAGAAAATCACGGTGAACGTGTCGGGCGAAATCCTGCAGCTCAAGGAAACCATCAACACGATGGTCGATCAGCTGAACGGCTTCGCCGGCGAGGTGACGCGCGTGGCGCGCGAGGTCGGCACCGAGGGCAAGCTGGGCGGCCAGGCCCGCGTGCCCGGCGTCGCCGGCACCTGGAAGGACCTGACCGACAACGTCAACTCGATGGCGACCAACCTGACCGGCCAGGTCCGCAACATCGCCGAAGTGACGACCGCCGTGGCCAACGGCGACTTGTCGAAGAAGATCACCGTCGACGTGCGCGGCGAGATCCTGCAGCTCAAGGAGACCATCAACGTGATGGTCGACCAGCTGAACGGGTTCGCAGGCGAGGTAACGCGCGTCGCCCGCGAAGTCGGCACCGAGGGCAAGCTCGGCGGCCAGGCGCAGGTGCCGGGCGTGGCCGGCACCTGGAAGGACCTGACCGACAACGTCAACATGCTGGCGGCCAATCTCACCACCCAGGTGCGCAACATCGCCGAGGTGACGACCGCCGTGGCCAACGGTGACTTGTCGAAGAAGATCACCGTCGACGTGCGCGGCGAGATCCTGCAGCTCAAGGAAACCATCAACGTGATGGTCGATCAGCTGAACGGCTTCGCCGGCGAGGTGACCCGCATGGCCCGCGAGGTCGGCACCGAGGGCAAGCTGGGCGGCCAGGCGCAGGTGCCGGGCGTCGCCGGCGTGTGGAAGGACCTGACCGGCAACGTCAACATGCTGGCGGCGAACCTGACGACCCAGGTGCGCGCCATCGCCGAGGTGGCGACCGCCGTGACCAAGGGCGACCTGACGCGGTCGATCCAGGTCGACGCGCTGGGCGAGGTGGCCGAGCTGAAGGACAAGGTCAACACCATGATCGACAACCTCCGTCTCACGACGGAGCGCAACACCGAGCAGGACTGGCTGAAGACCAACCTCGCCAAGTTCACCAACATGCTGCAGGGCCAGCGCGACCTCAGCACCGTCGGCCGGCTGATGCTGTCGGAGCTGACCCCGCTGGTCGGCGCCCACCAGGCGGTCATCTACCAGACCCAGAGCGAGGGCAGCGAGGACACTAACCTGCGCCTGCTCTCGGTCTATGCCGACTCGGGAGCCGCGCGGCATCCCGACGTGATCCGCATGGGCGAGGGGCTGATCGGCCAGTGTGCCGCCGACCGGCGGCAGATCCGCATCTCCGACATGCCGAGGTCGGTCCGGCCGATCACCTCGGGCCTGTTCAAGGCGCCGCCCAAGAACATCATCGTCCTGCCGGTGCTGTTCGAAGGCCAGGTCAAGGCGGTGATCGAGCTCGCCTCGCTCAGCGAGTTCACCGAGCTGCAGATCGCCTTCCTCGAGCAGCTCACCGCCTCGATCGGCATCGTGCTGAACTCGATCGAAGCCACCATGCAGACCGAGGACCTGCTGCAGCAGAGCCAGAAGCTCGCCGGCGAGCTGCAGAGCCAGCAGAGCGAGCTGCAGCAGACCAACGAGCAGCTCGAGCAGAAGGCGCAGCAGCTTGCCGAGCGCAACACCGAGGTCGAGCGCAAGAACCAGGAGATCGAGCAGGCCCGCCGCGCGGTGGAAGAGAAGGCGACCGAGCTGGCGCTGACCTCGCGCTACAAGTCGGAGTTCCTGGCCAACATGAGCCACGAGCTGCGCACGCCGCTCAACTCGATCCTGATCCTGGGCCAGCAGCTCGCCGACAATCCCGACGGCAACCTCAAGCCCAAGCAGGTCGAGTTCGCCCGCACCATCCACGGCGCCGGCACCGACCTGTTGAACCTGATCTCCGACATCCTCGACCTCTCCAAGATCGAGTCGGGCACCGTCACCGTCGACGCCGAGGAGATCTTCTTCACCAACGTGCTCGAGACCGTGGCCCGGCCGTTCCGCCACCAGGCCGAATCGCAGGGTCTCAGCTTCGACGTGCAGATCGAGGGTTCGCTGCCGCGCAGCCTGGTCACCGATTCCAAGCGGCTGCAGCAGATCCTCAAGAACCTGCTCAGCAATGCGCTCAAGTTCACCGCGCAGGGCAGCGTGCGGCTGCGCGTGCTACCGGTGCGCACCGGCTGGAGGCCGGACAACACCGCGCTCAACCAGTCGAGCTCGGTGGTCGCCTTCGAGGTCACCGACACCGGCGTCGGCATCCCGGTCGAGAAGCAGAAGATCGTGTTCGAGGCGTTCCAGCAGGCCGACGCCTCGACCAGCCGCAAGTACGGCGGCACCGGCCTAGGCCTCGCGATCAGCCGCGAGCTGGCGCAGCTCTTGGGCGGCGAGCTGACCCTGCGCTCGACGCCGGGCATGGGTTCGACCTTCACCCTGTTCCTGCCGACCATGTACACCGGCCCGCGCACCGCGCTGCGCCAGCCGGTGCCCGGCGCCGCGCCGATCCCGCAGGTCGCGCTGCCCGAGCATCTCGCTGACCAGTTCCCCGACGACCGCCACAATCTGCAGCCCGGCGAGCCGACGCTGCTGATCGTCGAGGACGATCCCAACTACGCCGGCATCCTGGTCGACGCCGCGCATGCCGCCGGCCTCAAGGCGCTGGTCACCGCGCGCGGCGCCGAGGCGCTCGATCTGGCGCTCGAATACAAGCCGGTCGCCATGTCGCTCGACATCTTCCTGCCCGACATGCTGGGCTGGAACGTGCTCAGCCAGTTCAAGCGCACGCTCGAGACGCGCCACATCCCGGTGCAGATCCTCAGCATGGACGAGGATCGCCAGCAGGGCTTGGCGCGCGGCGCCTTCTCATACCTCAACAAGCCGACGACGACGGAAGGCTTGAGCGAGGCGCTGAGCAAGATCAGTGAGTACGTCAAGCCGCGCCGCAAGCGGCTGCTGATCGCCGAGGACAACGAGGCCGAGCGCTTCGGCGTCACCGAGCTGCTGTCGCATCCCGACATCGAGATCGATACCGCCGGCACCGGCCAAGGCGCGCTCGCCAAGCTGCGCGAGAGCCGCTTCGACTGCATGGTGCTCGACCTGCGCCTGCCCGACATGTCGGGCTTCGAGGTGCTCGAGGAGATGCAGAAGGACCCGGCGCTCGCCGAGATGCCGGTCGTGGTCTTCACCGGCCGCGACCTCAGCCCGGAGGAGGATGCGCAGCTGCACACCATGGCCCGCTCGATCGTGGTCAAGGGGGCGGCCTCGCCCGAACGGCTGTTCGACGAGACAGCGCTCTTCCTGCACCAGGTCGCGGCCGACCTGCCGGCCGACAAGCAGCGGATGCTCGAACGGCTGCATGCCTCGGACGAGATGCTGGCGGGCCGCACCGTGCTGGTGGTCGACGACGACACCCGCAACATCTTCGCCCTCTCGAGCGCGCTCGAGCGGCGCAACATGAACGTCCTGACGGCGACCACCGGCCAGGAGGCGGTCTCGATCCTCGAGCGCTCGCCCGAGGTGGCGATCGTGCTGATGGACATCATGATGCCCGAGATGGACGGCTACGAGACCATCCAGCTGATCCGCCGCAACCCGACGTTGCGACGGCTGCCGATCATCGCGCTGACCGCCAAGGCGATGAAGGGCGACCGCGAGAAGTGCCTGGAGGCGGGTGCCTCCGACTACCTCGCCAAGCCGGTCAACACCGAGCAGCTATTCAGCGCGCTGCGGCTCTGGCTGCATCGCTGAGACGCTTTTAGGATCAGCCCCCGAAAGGCGTCATGGATCAAGTCAATATCCTCCTGGTGGACGACCAGCCCGCCAAGCTCCTCAGCTACGAGGTCATCCTCGACGAGCTTGGCGAGAACCTGATCAAGGCCAACTCGCCCCACGAAGCGCTCGGCGTCCTGCTCAAGACCGACGTCGCCGTCGTGCTGATCGACGTGGTGATGCCGCAGATCGACGGCTTCCAGCTCGCCGCCATGATCCGCGAGCATCCGCGCTTCCAGAAGCTCGCCATCATCTTCGTGTCGGGCGTGCAGATCGCCGACACCGACCATCTGCGCGGCTACGAGATCGGCGCGGTCGACTACGTCACCGTGCCGGTCGTGCCCGAGGTGCTGCGCGCCAAGGTCAAGGTCTTTACCGAGCTCTACCGCAAGACGCGCCAGCTCGAGTCGCTCAACGCCGAGCTCGAGCAGCGCGTCGCCGCGCGCACCGCCGAGCTCGAGGCGCAGACCGAGAAGTTGCGGCAGAGCGAGGAGCGGCGCTCGATCGCGCTGTCGGCCGGCGATATGGGTTCGTGGGAGGTCGACCTGACGACCGGCCACATCGAATGGGACGACGGCCCCTACCGCATCTTCGACGTCGATCCGGCGACCTTCCGGCCGACGATCGAGCGCATCGAGGCGCTGATCCACCCCGACGACCGCGAGAAGAACTCGGTGACGGGCATCGTCGCATCGGGCGAACCGCGCTTCCAGGTCGAGTTCCGCATCGTGCGGCCCAACGGCGAGGTCCGCTGGTGCTACGGCGCCGGCATCATCTCGCACGACCCGGAGGGCACGCCGGTGCGCATGAACGGCGTCACCGTCGACGTGACCGACCGCAAGCGCGCCGAGGAGCGCCAGCTGCTGCTCGCCCGCGAGGTCGACCATCGCGCCAAGAACATGCTGGCGGTGGTGCTGTCGGTGCTGCGCCTCACCAAGGCCAAGACCACCGCCGACTTCATCTCGACCGTCGAGGGCCGCATCCATGCGCTGGCCGCAACGCACAACCTGTTGTCCGCGACGCGCTGGCAGGGCGCCAACCTGCGCCAGATCGTCGACGAGGAGATGGCGCCCTACCGCGCCGACCACCGCGAGCGCGTGGTCGCCGACGGGCCCGCCGCGATGCTGTTGCCGGCCACCGCGCAGGCGGTGGCGCTCGCCCTGCACGAGCTTGCGACCAATGCCGCCAAGTACGGCGCCCTCTCGACCGAGACCGGCAAGCTCCAGCTCAGCTGGTCGATCGGCACCGAGGCACTCGAGCTCGAATGGCAGGAGATCGGCGGACCGCCGGCAAAACCGCCCTCCTCGCTCGGCTTCGGCCTTTCGATCGTGCGCTCCTCGATCGAGGCCCAGTTCCGTGGCGGCGTCGAGTACGACTGGCGGCCGGAAGGCCTGCGCTGCCGTCTGCTGATCCCGCGCGCCCAGATCGTCAATCCCGAGGCGGTGGCGCAGAAGCCGCCGACCCAGGCAAAGGCCGTTGCCGGGGCATCGTCGGGCAGCCTGACCGGCAAGCGCCTGCTCATGGTCGAGGACGAGTTCCTGGTCGGCATGATGGCCAAGAAGCTGCTCGAGAGCCTGGGAGCGGTTGTAATCGGTCCCTACGCCCGGCTGACCGACGGGATCGCCGCCGCCAAGGCCGAGCGTTTCGACGGCGCGCTGCTCGATTTCAACCTGGCCGGCGAGTTGGCCGAACCGCTGGCCGATTTCCTGATCGCGCACGGCGTGCCGTTCATCTTCCTGACCGGCTACCAGCGAGACAGCATCGACCGGCGCTACGCCAACGTGCCGCTGCTGCAGAAGCCGATCGAGCCGGAATCGCTGGAGCGCGTGCTGGTCTCGCTGCTCCACGCGCCGGCGGCGCTGCAGGCGGCCGAAGGCGACTGAAACCTCAGGCCGTTACGCGGTCCCACCAGTCGCGCGTGCGGTACCAGGCGCCGACCATCGGCAGGATCCACTCGGGATTGCCGTTGTAGAACGGCACCGTCGGGAAGGGCTGGCCGTCGAAGGCGTTGACCGGCACATTCGAGCCGCCGGCGATCTTGCGCGCGGTCTGGTAGCCGAGATAGCTCATCATCGCCACGCCGGAGCCGTTGCAGGCCATCAGGTAGTACATGCCCTGCTCCATGCCCATGTGGGGCAGGAAGTCGAAGGCGAAGGCGACGTTGCCGGTCCAGGCGTGGGTCACCTTCACGCCCTTCAATTGCGGCCAGCGCTCCAGCATGTAGCCATGCAGCACCGGCGCGCTGACCTCGGGCGTCACCTGGGTGAAGCGCGCGCGGCCGCCGAAGATCACCCGCTTGTTGTCGGGCGACTGGCGGTAATAGCAGAGCACACGCTTGGTATCGCTCACCACGCGGTTCCTGGGGATCAGGCTCTTGACCAGATCCTCCGGCAGCTCCTCGGTGGCGATGATATGGCTGGCGACAGGCACCAGCCGTCGCTTGAGCGTCGGCGTCAGCTCGGTGGTGTAGCCGTTGGTCGCGATCACGACCTCGCGCGCCTCGATCGGGCCCTTGCTGGTGAGGACGCGGAAGCCACCCGTCTTGCGCTCGATCTTCTCGGCATCGCAGTTGGCGCAAAGCTTCGCACCGGCACGATGCGTCGCCGCCAGCAGGCCGCCGTAGTAGAGCGCCGGATGAAGCTGGCCGGTGCGCTCCACCACCATGCCGCCGTAGTAGTAGTCCGACGCGATCTCCTCGCGCTGTTTCTCGCGCGGCACCATGTAGGTGCCGAGCCCGGCCGTCGCATTGTAGGTGCCGACCTTGGCTGCCTGCTCGTTGTAATGGCGCGGCGTGTAGGCGCCGCTGAAGCGGCCGTTCATGCGCCAGTGGCACTCGATGCCCTCGCGCCGGATCACGGTCTCGACCTGGACCAGCGAATCGGCGGCGTCGGCGAGCATGCGCTGCATGATCTTCTTCCACGCCTCGGGGTCGCCGCCGACGCCCTTGCCGGAGAAGCCCTTACCCATGGTCGTGCCGCCGCTCACCCCGCCGCCGTTGCGCGTCGAGGCGCCGACCCCAAAGTCGCCACGCTCCAGCACCGTCACGTCGATTCCGGAGCGCGCCAGCTCGAGCGCCGTCGACAGGCCGCCATAGCCTGCGCCGACCACCAGCACGTCGGTCCTGAGCGGCGGGTCTTGGCTCAGCTCGTTGGAGGGATGCCACCATTCCCACCACCAGGGCATCGCCTTGAAGTCCTTGTGGAACACGCTGTCAGCCATGGCACTCCCTTCAGCGCGCGCTGTCGCGCAGCCCGCGTCCAAATCGACCAATCAGGACAAGCACGATCGAGACCAGCAGGATCTGCATCACCGACACCGCGGCGATCGTCGGATCGATCTCCATCAGGATGTTGTCGAACATCTTCTTGGGCAAGGTCATGTTGGGGCCGGCGAGAAACAGCGCGATCACCAGCTCGTCGAACGACGAGATGAAGGCGAGCAGCCCGGCCGACACCAGGCTCGGCCGCAGCAACGGCAAGGTGACGCGGAGCAGGGTCCGCACGCGGCTGGCCCCCAGCCCCTCGGCTGCCTGCTCCAGCCCGCGGTCGAAATCGCGCAGGCCTGCCACCATGACCAGCACGACGAACGGCAGCGCCAGCACGGTGTGGGCGACCACCAGCCCGTACCATTCGCCGATCAGCTTCAGCTTGGCGAACAGGCCGTACAGGCCGACCGAGAGGATGATCGTCGGCACGATCAGCGGCGCCAGGGCCAGCCGGTCGAGAAGTACCCGGCCGGCGAAGCGCCCGCGCGCCAGGCTGAAGGCCAGCGGCACGCCGAGCGCCAGTGCGAGCAGCGCGGTGGCGCCGCCGACATAAAGCGAGCGCACCGTGGCCTCGATCCACTGCGGGTCCTCGAAAAAGCGGTCGTACCAGCGGGTGCTGAAGCCCGGCGGCGGGAACTGCATGTAGGGCGCCGAGCTGAGCGAGATCGGGAAGACCACGGCGAGCGGCAGCATCAAGAAGACGTAGATCGCCGCGCACAGCATGACCAGCAGGCGGCGGCTCACGACCGCGCCTCCTGGCGCGTCGCGCCCTGCGCCAGGCCGTAGACGCCGAGCGTGAGTGCCAGCAGCACGGCGGACAGCGCCGCCGCCAGCGGCCAGTTCAGGGTCTGATGAACCTCCTGCTCGATCAGCACGGCGACCATCATGACTTTGCCGCCGCCCAACAGCGCCGGGGTGATGAAGAAGCCGAGCGAGAGCACGAACACGATCACCGAACCGGCGAAGATGCCGGGCAGGGTGAGCGGCAGGTAGATGCGCCAGAAGATTCGCCAGTTCGAGGCGCCCAGCCCCTGCGCGGCGGCAACCAATGCCGGATCGAGCCGCCGCACAGACCGGCAGCACCATGTAGGGCAGCAGGACGTGCACCATGCCGATCAGCACGCCGGAGAGATTGTGCAGCAGCGGTAGCGGGTCGGCGATCGCGCCTACATCGATCAGCCAGCGATTGAACACGCCGTTGCGGCCGAGCAGCACCATCCAGGCGTAGGTGCGCACCAGTACCGAGGTCCACAGCGGCAATAGCACAAAGATGAAGCCGAGCGTCGCCCAGCCGGGCGTCGTGGTGGCGATCAGGAAGCCCAGCGGATAGCCGAGCAGCAGGCAGATCGCGGTGACGAAGACGGCGATCTCGAAAGTGTTCCAGAAGACCTGCAGATAGAGCTGTTCGCCCAACGCCTTGGCGTACCAGTCGAGCGTGCCGGCCTCGACACTGAAGCCCAGCATGCGCACGACCGGGAACAGGAAGAAGGCGAACAGCAGGATCAACGCGGGAAGCGCCGGGAGAAAGCCGCGCGTCTTCATGCGACGCCTTTGTCGTCAGGACGACAGAAGCTAGAAGACATGGATCGACTCGGGCTCGATGCCGACGGTCACGCGGCTGCCGGTCGCCGGCAGCGGACCGCCGGCCGGCTGGCGCACGATCAGCTCCAGACCGTGGTCGCAGGCGAGCCGAAGCTTGAACGAGGAGCCGAGATAGACCGCCTCGCGGACCTCGCCGTTGAAGCTGTTGGCGCCGCGGCCGAAGCGCTCCGGCCGCATCAACACGCCGACCCGGCTGCCGACCGGCGCGGCATGGTCGATCAACAGGCGGCGGCCGGCATCGAGCGTCACCGAGCCGACCTCGGTCACCGTGCCGTGGAAGATGTTGCTCTCGCCCACGAAGTCGGCGACGAAATCGTTGGCCGGCCGTTCGTAGATCTCGGTGGTCGAGGCGACCTGCTCGATGCAGCCCTTGTTCATCACCGCGATGCGGTCGCTGAGCACCAGCGCCTCCTCCTGGTCGTGGGTGATGAAGATGGTGGTGAGGCCGAGCCGGCGCTGCAGGCGGCGCACCTCGAGCTGCAGGGTCTCGCGCAGCTTGCGGTCGAGCGCGCCGAACGGTTCGTCGAGCAGCAGCAGGCGCGGGTTGAAGACGATCGCGCGGGCGAGCGCCACCCGCTGCTGCTGGCCGCCCGAGAGCTGGCGCGGCAAGCGCTGGCCGTAGCCCTGCAGCTCGACCAGCCCGAGCGCCTCAGCGACGCGGCGCCCGATCTCGGGCCGCGCCACGTTGCGCATCTCGAGCGGGAAGGCGACGTTGCGCTCGACCGTGAGGTGCGGGAACAGCGCGTAGTTCTGGAACACCATGCCGATGTCGCGCCGGGCCGGCGGCGTCGCCGTGATGTCGACGCCGTCGACACGCACGGCGCCGGCGTCGGGCATCTCGAAGCCGGCGACGACCTTGAGCAGGGTCGTCTTGCCCGAGCCGCTCGGCCCCAGGATGGTCAGCAGCTCGCCGGAGGCGATGTCGAGAGACACGCCGTCGAGCGCCGCGACCTCGCCGAAGCGCTTGACCAGGCCCTCGACCTTCAGATCAGCCGAGCGTGACGCCACGCCTCACGCTTTCTTGAGCTTCCAGGCGTTCCACAGCTCCAGCGCCTTGGTACCGTT
>VBAF01000508.1 GCA_005884705.1 Alphaproteobacteria bacterium | reverse complement strand
TTGTGGTTGACCCACCAGAACTGACTCATGCCACCGCAGGATTATCCGGGGGCGTCGAGAGTGCAAGGTTTTCGGCTATGACTTCCGACCCATATACCGTTCTCGGCGTCCGTCGCCGCATCAACGCGGCCGGCGCCCTGACCCGCTTGGGCGGCGCCGTGATGGCGCCGGAAGTGGTCGAGGCGATGGCGGCGGCGTCGCGCGCCTCGGTCGATATCGGCGAGCTGCAGGACGCCGCGAGCGCGCGCATCGCCGAGGCGACCGGGGCGGAAGCCGGCCTGGTGACGACGGGGGCGGCGGCGGCGCTCACTCTGGCGGCCGCGGCGGCGATCGCGCGCTGGGACGTGGCGAAAATGGCGGCTCTGCCGCACGTCGCGGCCGACATCCTGTTGCCGCGCACGCATCGCACCGGCTACGCTCACGCGCTGGCGGCCTCTCGATATCGGCCACAACGATCGCGGCACCGGTGCCGGCGTGCGCGGGCTGGAGGCGTGGGAGATCGAGGCGGCTTTGTCGCCGTCGGTCGTGGCCGTGGGCTTCTCGGTCAATGCCGCCAGCATCGTCGACCTGCCGACAGCCGCGGCCGTCTGCCGGGCGCACGGCATTACCCTGATCGTCGATGCCGCCGCGCAGCTGCCGCCGAAGGAGAATCTCAAGCGCTTCATCGCCATGGGCGCCGATCTCGTCGCCTTCTCCGGCGGCAAGGCGCTGGGCGGGCCGCAGGCCTCGGGCATCCTGGCCGGGCGGCGCGATCTCGTCGCCTCCGCCCTGCTGCAGCAGCTCGACATGGATGTGGCGCCCGACACCTGGTTGCCGCCCAAGCTGATCGACCGCGCCAACCTGCGCGGCGTGCCGCATCACGGCATCGGCCGTGGCTTCAAGGCTGGCAAGGAGGAGATCGTCGGCCTGCTGACGGCGCTGGACCGTTTCGTGAAAGCCGATGATGCGGCGACCAATGCCGCGCTCGAGGCGCGCCTGCGGGCCATCGCGGCGGCGTTGAACGGTCGCGACGTGATGCTCGTGCCGGCCGTGAAGACCGGACGCGTGCCGGTGCTGGAGATCGCTGTGCCCGACGCGCTAGCGTTCAGTGCTCGCCTGCAGCGCGGCGATCCGCCGGTACATCTGTCGGAGCGTCATGCGGCGCGCGGCATCCTCACGCTTGATCCGCAGGTGCTGCTGCCGGAGCACGATGCGCCGTTGGTGGAGGCCTTGCGCGCCGCTCTCCCGTGACGGTGCGTTGGCACCCGATTTCTGCTACAATCGGTTGTGCGGACAACAGTTCGCGGACCTGGCGGAGGGCAGTGCGATGATGCGTAAGCTTTCGGCTGAATTCATCGGTACGGCGTGGCTGGTTCTCGGCGGTTGCGGCTCGGCCGTGCTCGCCGCGGCGTTTCCCCAGCTCGGCATCGGTTTCGCAGGCGTCGCGCTCGCCTTCGGCCTGACCGTCCTGACGATGGCCTATGCCATCGGCCATGTTTCGGGCTGCCATCTCAATCCGGCGGTGTCGGTCGGCTTGTGGGCCGGCGGCCGCTTCAAGGCGGCCGAGCTCCTGCCCTACATCGTGGCCCAGGTGCTGGGCGCGATCGCCGGCGCGGCGGTGCTCTATGCCATCGCCAGCGGCAAGGCGGGCTTCGATGTCCATGCCGGCTTCGCCAGCAACGGCTACGACGCCCATTCGCCGGGCGGCTATTCGCTGGCGGCAGGCTTTGCCTGCGAGGTCGTGATGACCTTCGGCTTCCTGTTCGTGATCCTCGGCTCGACCCACGGCAGCGCCCCGAAGGGCTTCGCGCCGATCGCGATCGGCCTCTGCCTGACGCTGATCCACCTGATCAGCATTCCGGTGACCAACACCTCGGTGAACCCGGCGCGCAGCACCGGGCCGGCATTGTTCGCCGGCGGCTGGGCGCTCGAGCAGCTCTGGCTGTTTTGGCTGGCGCCGCTGATCGGTGCCGCCTTTGCCGGCGTGGTCTATCGCGTGGTCGGCGGCGAGGAGCCGGCGCCAGTCGAGATTTCGGGCACGCCGGATGTGTCGTCCCGAGCGTAACGAGGGATGACACCGGAGCCTGTCAATCGACCGCGGCACCCTCGTCGCGATAGGCCCAGCAGGTGTCGGGCGGCAGCGTGATCGCGACCTCGCGGTTCTGCTCGTGGCGGGCGGCGGTGCCGAGCTCGAGCGCCTCGAGCCGCTGGCCGCCGAGATCGACGTCGTAGACCGTCTGCATGCCCTGGTAGCGCCGCTCCAGCACCTTGCCGGAGAAGACGTTGGCCGGACCGCGCTCGCCCAGCCGCACGTTCTCGGCGCGCAGCGCCACGCGGGCCTTGTCGCCGGCATTGAGTGGCTGCGGCGTCCAGGCCTCGATCCTGCCAACGGCACCGAGATCGATCGTGGCGCGGTCGCCGCTGCGGGCCAGCACCTTGCCCAGCAGCACGTTGGAGGCGCCGGTGAAATTGGCGACGAAGGAATCGGCCGGCCGATTGTAGATCTCGCCCGGCGGCGCCATCTGCAAGAGCTTGCCGTCGCGCATCACGCCGATGCGATCGCCCAGCACCACGGCCTCGGCCTGGTCGTGGGTGACGTAGAGGCCGGTCATGCCGGTCATCTTCAGGATGCGGCGCAGCTCGTCGCGCAGGCGGATGCGCAGCTTGGCGTCGAGGTTGGAGAGCGGCTCGTCGAGCAGCAGCAGCTGCGGCCGGTAGACCAGGCTGCGCGCCAGCGCCACCCTTTGCATCTGGCCGCCCGACAGCGAGGTCACCGGCCGCTCGGCGTATTCGCCGAGACCAACCAGCTCGAGCGTCTCGTCGACCTTGGCCTTTATATTGCCGCCGCCGCCGGTGGTGCGGCGATGCTTCAGCGGATAGGCCACGTTCTGGCGCACCGTCATGTGCGGCCGGAACACCATGCCGATGTCGCGCTCGCGTGGGCTCACGAGGATCCCGCGCCCGGGCTCCGACACCACGCGGCCGCCGATCGAGATGCGGCCGCCGGTCGGATGCTCGAGCCCGGCGACGCAGCGCAGGGTCGTGGTCTTGCCGCAGCCCGACGGACCGAGCAGGACCACGATCTCGCCGGCGGGAACGTCGAAGCTCACGGCGTCGACGGCGGGCTTGCCGCCGGCGGCAAAACGCTTCTCCAACCGCTCGATCGCGAGCGCTGCGGTCACTGGCGGTACCCGTAGGTTTTGTTCCATTCGTCGAGCCACTTGTCGCGCAGCTTCTCGAACTCGTCGAACTTCGGCACCCAGACCTTGATCACCTTGGGATCCCAGCCCTTCGGGAACAGCGGCGGCTCCTTGAGCGAGGTGATGTTGCC
>VBAF01000507.1 GCA_005884705.1 Alphaproteobacteria bacterium | reverse complement strand
ACCGGCGTGCGCTGGTTCTGGCCTTCCTGCACGAACACCGGCCAGATCAGGTCGTCGGCCGAGAGCTTGGTCTCGGCCACCAGCCGGCGCGACCAGTCCTCGCGCCGGTTGCGGCGCAGCCGGGTGGTCGGGAAGCGGCCCAGGGTGGAAAAGCGCTTTGCCATGGGCCCGACTTATAGCGGCTCAGGCCCCGGGAAGGCGACCGCGATAATAGGCTTTGGGCTGCTCGCCGCCGAGCATGTAGCCGCAGAAGCCCGCCGCCAGCACCGCTTCGGCCAGCAGATCGACGACCAGCGGCCAGCCGCCCGAAGCCGCCGCAACGCAAAAGCGGTAGGCCACCCATAGGAGCGGGCCAGCGCTCGCGACGACCGGCGTCGCCCGCGCGCGCATCATCGTCATGACGAGGAAGAGCAGGGACCATGCGGCAATGAAAGCCACCGCGACCATGTAGCGGCTGCCGATCGCACGAAGCTGGTCGAAGGCGAGGGCCGAGCCTGCGATTGCGACCGCCACCACCAGGGCGGCCGCCACCACGATCGCCAACAACGCACCCGAGAGCTTCGGCATCGGCCAAGCATAGGCGTTTCGTTGACAGGGGGGGACCCCCCGATATGATCCGCCGCGCATGGATTTCACCCTCACCGAGGACCAGCAGGCCTTTCGCGACACCGCCCGGCAGTTCGCGACCGAGCGCATGCTGCCCGAGGCGGCGCGGTGGGACGCCGAGAAGGTCTTTCCCGAGGCGGTGCTGCGTGAGGCGGCGGCGCTGGGCTTCGGCGGCATCTATGTGCGCGACGATGTCGGCGGCTCGGGCCTGTCGCGGTTCGACGCGGCGCTGATCATGGAGGAGCTGGCCGCCGCCTGCCCGAGCACCGCAGCCTACATCTCGATCCACAACATGGCCGCCTGGATGATCGACGGCTTCGGCGACGACGATCAGCGCCGGCGTTTCCTGCCCGAGCTCTGCTCGATGGAGCATTTCGCCAGCTACTGCCTGACCGAGCCGGGTGCCGGCTCCGACGCGGCGGCGCTGGCGACCAAGGCCGAGCTCAGCGGCGACCACTACATTCTGAACGGCACCAAGGCGTTCATCTCGGGCGGCGGGCGCAGCGACATCTATGTCGTGATGCTGCGCACCGGCGGGCCGGGGGCCGGCGGCGTGTCGACCCTGGTGGTCGAGGCCGGCACGCCCGGCCTGTCGTTCGGCAAGCAGGAGCAGAAGCTCGGCTGGAACAGCCAGCCCACGGCGGCGGTGATCTTCGAGAACTGCAAGGTGCCGGTCGCCAACCGCCTGGGGCCGGAAGGCCATGGCTTCAAGGTCGCCATGGCAGGGCTCGACGGCGGACGCATCAATATCGGCGCCTGCTCGCTGGGCGGCGCGCGCGCCTGCCTGGAGACGGCGTCGCGCTACGTGGTCGAGCGCAAGCAGTTCGGCAAGCCGCTGGCCGACTTCCAGGCGACGCAGTTCAAGTTGGCCGACATGGCGACCGAGCTCGATGCCGCGCGGCTGATGATCTGGCGCGCCGCCTGGCTGCTCGACGCCAAGTCGCCCGAGGCGCCGCAGGCCGCGGCGATGGGCAAGCGCTTCGCGACCGATGTCGGCTTCCGCGTCGTCAACGACGCGCTGCAACTGCATGGCGGCTACGGCTACTTGAAGGACTTTCCCATCGAGCGGTATCTGCGGGACCTTCGCGTGCATCAGATCCTCGAGGGGACCAACGAGATCATGCGGATCATCATCTCGCGCAGGCTTTTGATGGGGTGAGGGGTGGGCAGCGGCGCAACGCCCACCCGTGTCATCCCGAGCGCAGCGAGGGATCCATGCGGCTCAGTATAGATCCCTCGCTGCGCTCGGGA
>VBAF01000512.1 GCA_005884705.1 Alphaproteobacteria bacterium | reverse complement strand
TGCTCAACGTGTTCGGCGCCTCGGTGCTCGACGCCCAAGGCCAGTCCTTCACCCTCGCCAACTACGGCAAGATGCTGGGCCGGCCGTTCTATCGCGGCGCCATCGTCAACACGCTGGGCATCAGCGCGGCGGCGACGGTGATCACCACCGTGCTCGCCGTGCCGCTGGCCTTTTCGCTCGCCCGCCTGCCGATTCCGGGCAAGGCGGCGATCCTGGCGCTCGCCGCCATGCCGTTGGTGCTGCCGTCCTTCGTCAGCGCCTACGCGATCGTCCTGCTGCTGGGCAATTCGGGCATCGCTACCTTGTGGCTCAAGAGCGTCGGGCTGAACATCGGCTCGATCTACGGCGCCGGCGGCATCGTGCTGGTCTACACGCTGACGCTTTATCCCTACGTCCTGCTGCCCACGGTGGCGGCCTTCAAGGCGGTCGACGTGTCGATGGAGGAGGCGGCACAAGGCCTCGGTTCGTCGCCGGCTCGCACCGTGCGCACCGTCATCCTGCCGATCGTGCTGCCGGCGGTCCTCGCCGGCGCGCTGCTGGTCTTCATCGAGACCCTCGAGAATTTCGGCGTGCCGTTCGTGCTGGCCGAGGACCTGCCGATCTTCGCGGTCGAGGGCTTCAAGCTGTTCATCGGCGAGACCGCGCCCAACCCGGCCTCCGCCGGCGTGCTGGCGACCCTGCTGATCCTGACTACGGCGCTGGTGCTGCTGGTCCAGCGCCATTTCCTCTCGAGCCGCCGCTTCGCCACCAATACGCGGCAGGCGCCGCCGATCCTGCGGATCGGTCCGGGCCTGCGGATCGCGGCGACGATCTATTGCTGGACCCTCGTGCTGCTCGCCCTGGTGCCGTTCTTCGCCATCGTCGTGCTGTCGTTCCTGGAGTTCCGCGGGCCGGTGCTGCACGGCAATTTCAGCCTCGCCAACTTCACCACCCTATTCGCGCGCGACACGCGGCCGCTCGCCAACACCCTGGTCTTCGCTTCGGCGGCGGCGCTGTGCACGACCCTGGTCGGCGTGCCGATCGGCTATGTCGTGACCCGCTATCGCTCCGGCATCGCCACGCTGCTTGATGTCGTGGCAACGCTCCCGTTTGCCGTCGCCGGCACCGTGCTGGCGATCGGCTTCGTGGTGTCGTTCAATTCAGGGTTGGTGATCCTGACCGGCGGGCCGCTGATCCTGGTGCTCGCCTACACCGTGCGCAAGATTCCGTTCGCGGTGCGCTCGGCCAGCGCCATCGTGCACCAGATCGACGTGTCGCTCGAGGAGGCCTCGATCAGCCTCGGCCGCTCGCCGCTGCAGACCTTCCTGCGGGTCGTGGTGCCGTTGATGCTGGGCGGCATCGTGAGCGGCGTGGTGCTGACCTGGGTGACGGTGGCGTCGGAGCTCAGTGCCACGGTCGTGCTCTACAGCGGCCAGTGGCGCACCATGACCGTGGTGATGTTCCAGGCGCTGGAGGGCAGCGGCGCCGGCACCGCCACGGCAGCGGCATCGACGCTGATCGTCGTGACCTTGATCCCGGTGGTGCTGCTCTATCGCCTGGTGCGGCGCTACGAGCTCGGAACCTGAGGATAACTCCCGTTCCAGAGCCGCATTATGGGCAATGGCCGGCGATTCGAGGCGCGGAAACAGCGGCTTTTTGCCGAGGCCAATGCCCATATTCGTGTCGGCGGCGCGACCGGGCCTATGCTGCGGCAATGACCTGTTGTCGCTCTCTCATCTCTTCTGGTTTGCGTGGCGGTCGCGCGCGCGACAACGCGCTGGAAAAACCGTCGAGCCGAAAAAACGGTGAAAACGGTCGAAACCGTCTACGCCGCCTTGTTCTTGAGAAGCTCCCAGGCGCGGCGGAAGGTGTCGACCATCTCCTCGGCCGGCACGGCGCCGGAGAACAGCACGTGTCCCTGCAACGCGAAGCTCGGCACGCCCTGGATGCCGCAGTTGCGCGCCATCTGGTCGCCGGCCACCACTTCGCGCTGGCCGTCGTCGCCCTGCAGCAGGGCGAGCGCAGTGTCGTAGTCGAGCCCGCCGCGATGGCCCATGTCGGCCAGCGCCTTGTCGTCGCCGAGGTCGGCGCCGTTGCAGAAGTAGCCCTCGAACAGCGCTTCGACCACGCCGTCCTGCACGCCCTTCTGGCCGGCGAGGCGGATCAGGCGGTGCGCCTTCAGCGTGTTGGGCGTGCGGGTGAGCTTGTCGAGATGGAACGAGAGGCCGACGTTGGCTGCAACCTCGGTGATGCGCTCGTCCATCTGCCTGGAGCGCTCGGCGCTGCCGAACTTGGCGAGGCGGTATTTCTGGCGGTCGACGCCTTCAGCCGGCATTTCGGGATTGAGCTGGAAGGGATGCCAGGCGACGGTGAAGCGGAGCTTGTGATCCTTCTCGAGGGTGTCGAGCGCCCGCTCGAGATGGCGTTTGCCGATGTAGCACCACGGGCAAATGACATCGGAGATGATATCGATGCGTCCGGCGGCAGCGACCGTGGCCATGGCGAAAATCC
>VBAF01000511.1 GCA_005884705.1 Alphaproteobacteria bacterium | reverse complement strand
ATCGTCCTCACAAACCAGGGTGAGCCCTGCACGCGCGACGGTCTTCAGACGAATCTCTGGAAGTTGGTGAAAAGCTTGGCGGCTGAAGGCTCGGTCAAGCCAGGCCTGTGCTTCCATGGCCTGAGGCACTCGCTGGGCACTGCTCTCTATGAACTCGGCCTCGACCGAGAAGCCCGCAAGGCTGCGCTTGGCCACTCGAGCGACGCGGCAAGCATGGTCTACGAACGCGGCGGCAATCGGCGCGCAGCATCAGATCGTGCCTTCAATGCGCTTGATGAGCACCTGACCAGAACTGTGAATAAAGCCAAGAACGGCGAGTGAACCGGTAGCGAACCGATTTTGTCTAACTGTCTAACTTGAAGTGTCTAACTTAGTACCCGTTCTAAGACGGTCGGCAGCTAAGTCATTGAAAAGGAATGGTGCCCAGGGGCGGGATCGAACCACCGACACTGCGATTTTCAGTCGCATGCTCTACCAACTGAGCTACCTGGGCGCGCCGTATCGGCGGCCGGCTGTATAGGACGCGTCAACGTCCCTGTCCAGTTGGCCTGTCCGGCGGCTCGTCGCCGTCGACCGGCGGTTGGTCGGTGGGAACCCGGTAGCTTTCCTTCAGCCAACGCCCGAGATCGATGTTGGCGCAGCGCTTGGAGCAGAAGGGGCGATGTTTCTGCTCAGCTGGGTCCTCACGGCACGCAGCGGCACGGGTCGGTCCAGCGGTCTCATAGCCGGGCAAAAATCGCGCGGACCGAACGAGACGTCAACAGGGCGGGCCGCCCGACCGAAGGTCGAGCAGCCCGCGGAAGCGTTACGCGTCGATCAGCTCGCGCGTGCCGATGGTCTCGTCTTCGACCTTGTCGAGCTTGTCGAGGCCGAGGTCTGGCAGCGGCACGTACATCGTCGCGGTCAAGCCCGGATTGAGGCTTTGCAGCGAGATCTCGCGTCCGTTGGTAAAGCGCACGGCGTCCTTGTGCAGGCCGCCCTCGAGGCGCGTCATCACGACTTCCTCGGAGGAGCCGACGCCGAGGGTCTGTTGCAGCGCCTCGTCGATGCCTTCGAGGCGAAGATGCGCGCCGGCGGGTACGCAGGCGGCGGTGTCGCAGGTCGTTCCGGCCGCGAAGCCCATCGACCCGGTACCAAACCGGACCAACTTGTAGGATTCGCCCACGGCCGCGGGGACGGAACGATACAGTTCGAGGGAATAATCACACATATTTACGAGCCTCCAGGAGGATTGGTGGCCACTCGGCTGACCGGATGGGGGAGTCGGACGGCCAACCGATAAACGCCGCGACGCGGACTTTCGTTCCGAAGTTCCCGACGTTAGCTCCCGGAGCGTTCGAGAGCCTGGAGCTGCCCTGCCAGGGTCGTCCCGCGTCGGGCGCGGGTCAGCTCGAAGTGGCCATGTCGTGTGAATCCATAGACTTGGGTGGGCACCGGGTCCTCGCGCAGCGCCTCGGCCAGGGCCGCCTGCACTTTGTCGCGATCATAGGCGCTGCGCATTGTCACGAAATCGACAACGACCGCACCCGCGAGGTTGCGCAGCCGCAACTGCTGGGCGATCGCTGGCGCCGCCTCGAGATTGACCTCGACCGGACGGCGCGGCGCGCGCCCCTGGCGGCCGCCGGCGCCGGCGCTGTCGACATCGATCGCGCACAAGGTCTCGCCCGGCTCGAACAGCACCTCGACGCCGCTCGGCAGCGCGATGCGCGGGGCGAGCGCGGTGTCGATCTGGCCGGCGACGTCGTCGACGTCGAACGCCGGCATGGGCCCATTGTGCCAGCGCACGCGGATCCGCTCCTGGCGGCGGTCCATCTCGTCCTGCAGCGCGCGCGCCATGGCGCGGTCGTCGATGATGACCTCCTCGAGGCCCGCGCCGAAGTCGCGCAGCAGGCGCTCAATCGGATCGCGCTCGCCCGGGATGCGCGCGCTGAGATCGGCCGGCGGCAGAGCATCGAGCGCGCGGCGGCGGATCGCCTCCCAGCGCTCCATCGCGCGTGTCGCATCGATGCGCAACAGCTCGGCCGACGCGCCGGCCGCCGCGGTGCGCAGCACGACGCCGCCCTCGAGCAGATCGGCCACATGGCCGGCCAGGCGGTCGCGCTCGGACTCGCCGTCGATGCGGCGCGAGAAGCTCACGCCCGCGCCGAGCGGGTGATAGATTCATGCTGAGCCGCGGGCCCTTGTCGCCCTCGCCCTCGCTGCGCGCCTGCACCAGCACCGGCGCGCCGGGCGGCGGCCAGCCGTCGATGCCGGCGCGATCCTCGGCGCGCAGGAAGCCCGAACGGCCGGTGCCGATGTCGACGAAAGCGGCATCGAGATCGGCCATCACGCGTTCGAGCCGGCCCAGGAACACGCTGTCGGCGATCGACGGACGGTCGCGGCGCACGATCTGCAGCTCGGCGAGGCGGCCGCCGGCGGTCAGCGCCATCAGGAAGGCCTGCGGCAGGACGTGGCAGATCAACCGATCGATGGCGCTCATCGCACCGCCCTCAAGAGCGCCAGCGTCTCGAATAGCGGCAGCCCGACCACGTTGCTGTAGGAGCCCGACAGGAAGGCGACGAACGACGCAGCCCGACCCTGGATGGCATAGCCGCCGGCCTTGCCCTGCCATTCGCCGCTTCGGACATAGGCGTCGACCTCGGCGCGCTCGAGCCGCTTGAAGCGCACCGCGGTCTCGACCAGCCGCGTACGCACCTTGCCCGCCGATCCGACCGCCACGCCGCCCAGCACCTTGTGCCGCCGACCCGACAGCAACGCCAGGCAGGCGCGGGCCTCGGCCTCGGTCTCGGCCTTGGGCAGGATGCGCCGGCCGACCGCGACCACGCTGTCGGCAGCCAGCACGACGGCCTACGGATGGCGCGGCATGACGGCGGCGAGCTTGGCCTCGGCCATGCGCAGCGCATAGGCACGCGGCAGCTCGCGCAAGGCCGGCGTCTCATCGGTATCGGCAGGGTCGATTGCGTCGGGCTCCAGGCCGATCTGCCGCAACAGGTCCAGCCGGCGCGGCGAGGCGGACGCCAGGACGAGCAACGCCTACTTGAAGCGGAAGGTGATGCGGCCCTTGGTCAGGTCGTAGGGCGTCATCTCGACGGTGACGCGGTCGCCTGCCAGCACGCGGATGCGGTTCTTGCGCATCTTGCCCGAGGTATGGGCGAGAATGGTGTGGTCGTTGTCGAGCTTGACGCGAAACATCGCGTTGGGCAGCAGCTCGGCCACCACGCCATTGAACTCGATCAGGTCTTCCTTGGCCATCCAGCCTCCGAATTGGGAAAAAAGGGCAAAGAGGGCGGGAAAATGGGCTGCGACGGGGGCTTAGTCAACGCCTCCCCTTCCCGCTTGTCCCCTGAACTGCCTAAGATCAACCCATGTCAGCCCTTCGCTTGGCGGGCTTCGTTGCCTGCCTTATCGCGCCCGGCCTCGCTCCGCCCAATGCCATCACCCAGCCGGCCCAGAAAACCATCGGCGTGCCGCAGGCGCGCAAGCACTCCGAGGCGCTGATCGTGCTTAATGCGCGCGGCGCCAAGCTCGCCGGCCCCAGCCTCAGTCTCGAGGGCGTTGCACCGTCGGCCATCTTGTTCGCCAGCCGGCCGGTGCGCGCGGCGGGCCACCTGCAGACGACCGAGATGGTCGAGCTGTGGACCACCGGCAGCTTCGCCAAGGACCCGCCCAATGCGACAGTCTCGGCCTTCGCCAAGGACGGCTCGAAGGTCACTGATGCGGTCGTGACCCTGCGCAATCCCAAGCTCGCGGGCGAACGGCTGACCTTCGAGGTCGCTGTGCTCGAGGGCAGCCTGGGCGACTCCGACGGGCCGGCCTCGGTGTTCATCGACACGATCTGGTTCGGCGTCGGCTCGGGCGGCTTCAATTATCTCGGCCAGAACCAGACCACCAGCGGCACGACGCCGGCAATCGGCAGCCGGGACGACACTAGCACCATGTCGGGCTGGTCCAATCCCGCGCCGAGCGGCCGGCCCATCTACCGCAAGCGCAGCTACAGCATCGACGGCAGCCCGGGCGCCCCGCCGCCGCCCGACTATCGTCCGGCCTGCGGCGCCCCGCCCCTCCTGCCGTGCTACTGATCATGCGCATCGCCTTTCTCGCTCTCGCCGCCCTGCTTGCCGTCTCGACCGGCGCAGCGGCGCAGACGCCAACCAAGACCATCGGCACGCCGCAACAACCGCAGATCGTGCCGTCGCTGATCGTGCTCAACGCCAAAGCGGCGAAGCTCGCTTGCGGCAAGCTGACGCTCGAAGGCGTGTCACCCAACGCCATCGTCTTCGCCGACCGGCCGATCCGCGCCGCGGGGCACGCGCTGACCGCGCATCTGCTCGAGGAGTGGAGTGCCGCGACTCCCGACGGCTTCGCCAAGGATCCGCCCAACGCCACCGTCTCGGTGTTCGACAAGGCCAAGGGCAACGTGGCCGACGCCGTCGTGGTGCTGAAGGCACCGAAGCTCGAGGGCGACCGGCTGGTGTTCGAGGCGGCGCTGATCGAAGGCGATCTCGGCCAGGCCGACGGCCCGGCGACGCTGTTCATCGACATCGTCAACCTGCCGATGGTGCGCCGGACCGCCCATCGCGCGGCGTGGTACGCCGGCGCCAAGCAGCCCTAGACGCTCGACGGCCGCCCGGCCATCGGGCACCTTCGCTGCCAAGAATGAATGGGAGGCTGGCCGGACGTGCGGCAGCTGCTTTTTGGCTTCGAGGGCCGCATCGGCCGGATCGCCTTCTGGTCGGTCCAGATCCCGGTGCTCGTGCTGTTCTGGCTGTACGGCCAGCACGTCGATCCGCTGCTCGCCCGCTGGTTTCCCTACAGCGTGTTCGAGGGCCTGACCGCCGCGCTGGTGCTCGCCGCGCCGCTGATCTGGGTGCAGTGCGCGATCGTGATCAAGCGCTGCCACGATCGCGGCAAGTCGGGCTTCTGGGCGCTGCTGCTGTTCATCCCGGCGATCGGGCTGCTGTGGCTGCTGGTCGATTGCGGCCTGCTGCCGCCCGCTACAGGGAAGGACCTGACGCCGCGCCGAAGCGCGCCTTGAGGCGAGCGAGGATCAGATCGCGCGTGCGGCGGTAGGCATCGAGCCGCGCCTCGCGCGAGCCTTCGATGGCGCTGGGATCGGGGATCGGCCAGTACTCGACGTCGGTCGAGGCGCTGCGGGTGAACTCCAGCGCCCGGTGATGCGCCTCGGGCGACAGCGTCACGATCAGGTCGAACGAGCTTGGATCGATGTCGTCGAACGACTTGCCGCCATGGGCGTGCAGGTCGATGCCGATCTCGTCGAGCACGGCGACGACGAAGGCGTCGAGCTCGGTTGCCCGCACCCCCACCGAATCGAGATAGGCGGTGTGGCCGTACAGCCGCTTGGCGAGCGCCTCGGCCATCGGCGAGCGGATGGCGTTGTGGCTGCAAGCGAACAGCACGCTGGGCGGCAGACCGGTCATGCCTTGATGTGCAGCGCGCAGATCAGGGTGAACAGCCGTCGCGCGGTGTCGAGATCCATCTCGACCTTGCCCTCGAGCCGCTCGCGCAGCAGCTCGGAGCCCTCGTTGTGCAGGCCGCGGCGGCCCATGTCGAGCGCCTCGATCTGCGAGGGGCCGAGCTTCTTGATGGCGGCGTAATAGCTCTCGCAGACCAGGAAATAGTCTTTCACCACCTTCCGGAATGGCGTCAGCGACAGCACGATGTCGCGCAGCTTACGGTCGTCGCCAGAGTGCACGCCGAACACCAACCGCTGCTCGAAGACGCCGATATGCAGCTTGTACGGCCCGGGCTCGCCGTCGAGCAGGCAGAAGTCGTTCTCCTCGAGCAGGTCGAACAGCGCGACCGCCCGCTCGTGCTCGACCTCGGGCGTGCGGCGCGCGACCGAGTCCTCGTCGAGGGCGATGTCGACGATGCGCCGCGCTGTGGAGGCCGCCGCGGCCATCGCTCAGCGGCGGTTCAGCCGGATCGACACCGAGCGGCCATGCGCGTCGAGGCCCTCGGCCTCGGCGAGCGCCAGCGCCGCCGGCCCGAGGGCCGCCAGCGCTTCGG
>VBAF01000510.1 GCA_005884705.1 Alphaproteobacteria bacterium | reverse complement strand
AGGGCCGTTGATGCCCTTCTCGAAGGCGATGCCGCGCAGGTTGCCGGAAAGGTCGTAGCTCCAGGCGTGGTAGATGCACTTGAAGTTGTTCTGGACGTTGCCGCCGTCGTCGAAGGCGATCAGCGCGCCGCGATGGGCGCAGCGGTTCTCGAAGCAGTTGATGGCGCCGTCCGAATCGCGCACCACGATGACCGGCAGCTCGCCGACCTGGTTGGTGCGGTAGTCGCCCTTGTTGGGGATGTCGGCCTCGAGGCAGACGAAGTTCCAGGTCGCGGCCTCGAACAGCCGCTCCATCTCGCGCTTGTAGTTGGCCTCGTCCTGGTAGATCCAGTAGGGCACGCGGGCCAGCGAATCCTCGGGCCACACGGTCGTCGATTCCTCGTAACGGATGTCCATCGCGAACCTCCTTACTCCAAAGTGACGTTGGCCGATTTGATCACGGCGCGCCAGCGCATTTCCTCGTCCCTGATGAAGGCCGCCGTGCCGGCGGTCGTGCCGCCGACCGGCTCGGCACCCTGCTCGAGGAACTTCGCGCGCACGTCTCCGAGCGTCAGCGCGGCGGCGGTGTCCAGGTTGATCTTCTGCACCACCGCGTCGGCCGTGCCGGGCGGGGCGACGATCGCGAACCATGCCGAGGCGATCAGGTCGGGCAGGCCGATCTCGGCCGCCGCCGGGACCTGCGGCGCCACCGGGCTGCGGCTCTTGGCGGCAAGGCCGAGGAACTTGACCTGGCCGCTCTTCTCGAAGCGCAGCGCGGCGGAGATGTTGCCGATGAAGATGTCGACCCGGCCCGCGGTGATGTCGATCAGCGCCGGACCTTCGCCCTTATAGGGCACGTGCACCATCTCGATGCCGGCCTGCGCCGCCAGCATCGCCGCCGACAGGTGCGAGGTCGAGCCGTTGCCCTGGCTGGCGTAGGTCACCTTGCCGGGATTGGCCTTGGCGTAGGCAATCAGCTCCTGCGCCGTGCTGGCCGGCAGGTCCTTGCGCGCGGTGATGACGTTGGGGGTCAGCGCCAGCACGGTGATCGGCACGAACTTCGCCCAGTCATAGGGCAGCGTCTTGTAGAGATTGTGGTTGATCGCCAGCGGCGGCGGCGGGGCGCACAGCAGCGTGTAGCCGTCACCGGCCGCGTTATAGACGATCTCGGCGCCGATATTGCCGCCCGCGCCGGCCTTGTTGTCGATGATCACCGGCTGCTTCCATTCGGCCGAAAGCTTGTCGGCGACGATGCGGCAGAGCGTGTCGTTCGAACCGCCGGCCGGGAACGGCACGATGATGCGCACGGTCTTCTGCGGCCAGCCCTGGGCCTGCGCCGGCACGGCGGCGAGCAGGAACACGGCGAGCACGAGGCAGAGGCGGGCTTTCATCCCCATATGTTAGCCTCAAGCCGAGAGCCGCGACATGTCCCCGCCGTTCACAGGTCCGTTGCGCGACGCCATCACGTCGGCCTACCGCAGGCCCGAGCCCGAGTGCCTGCCGCCGCTGATCGAGGCCGCCACCCTGCCGGCCGAGACCATGGCGCGGGCGACGGCGCTGGCCCGCCGGCTGGTCGAGCGGCTGCGGGCCAAGGGTCCCGGCGGCGGCGTCGAGGGGTTAATCCACGAATATTCGCTGGCGAGCGAGGAGGGCGTGGCGCTGATGTGCCTCGCCGAGGCGCTGCTGCGCATTCCCGACGACGAGACGCGCGACGCGCTGATCCGCGACAAGATCGGCGGCGGCGACTGGCAGGCGCATCTCGGCAGGAGCCCGTCGCTCTTCGTCAATGCCGCGACCTGGGGCCTGCTGCTGACCGGCCGGCTCACCTCCACGCACAGCGAGCGCGGGCTGTCGACGGCGCTGACCCGGCTGGTCGCCAAGGGCGGCGAGCCGCTGATCCGCGCCGGCGTCAATCTCGCGATGCGCCTGATGGGCGAGCAGTTCGTCGCCGGCCAGACCATCGGCGAGGCGCTGGACAACGGCCGGCCGTATGTCGCCAAGGGTTTCCGCTATTCCTACGACATGCTGGGCGAGGCGGCGGTGACGATGGCGCAGGCCGAGCGTTACTTCGCCGACTACCAGCACGCGATCGGTGCGATCGGCGCCGAAGCGGCTGGCCGCGGCATCTACCAAGGGCCCGGCATTTCGATCAAGCTCTCGGCGCTGCATCCGCGCTACACCCGGAGCCAGATCGAGCGGGTGCATGCCGAGCTCTATCCGCGGCTCAAGGCGCTGGCCGTGCTGGCGCGCTCGCTCGATATCGGCCTGAACATCGACGCCGAGGAGGCCGATCGGCTGGAGCTGTCGCTCGACCTGCTCGAACGGCTGTGCTTCGAGCCGGCGCTGGCGGCCTGGCACGGCATCGGCTTCGTCGTGCAGGCCTACCAGAAGCGTT
>VBAF01000509.1 GCA_005884705.1 Alphaproteobacteria bacterium | reverse complement strand
CGGATAGACCACGCTCAGGTCGCCGATGCCGTAGGAGCGGATCAGCAGCGCGTAGTAGCCGAACTGCACAAGCGCGGTCAGCGCCAGCCATTTCCAGCCCGCCGCGGCCGGCCAGTCGACGAAGGGAAGTGCCACCAGGCCGAGTGCCAGGCCGACGACGCGGATCGCGACCATGGTCATGGTGCGATCGGCGGCCTGCTTCATCATCGCGTTCCACACGGAATGCGCGAGCGCCGACAGGATCACCAGGCCATAAAGAACCGCCGCAGACATCGCATCGATTGGCCGATGCGCGCCTGCGGCGGTCAATGTCGTTCATTCCGGCGAGCCGCCCCACGAACGTCAGTCGTGGGGCGAGCCGCCCAGCGAGATCAGGCGGGCGAGATCAGGCGGCCTGGGCCAGCCCTTCCTGCTCGAGCGTGCGCTTGACGGCGGGACGGTTCTTCATCCGCTCGTAGTGCGCGGCGACGTTCTTGGGCAGCGGCATCTTCATGCGGCCGGCCGCCCAGAAGGTGACGTAGAACAGCGCGGCATCGGCGACCGAGAACTGGCCGGCGACGTACTCCTTGCCTTCCAGCGCCTTGTCCATCAGCGCCAGGCCCTTCTCCATGATCTCCTTGCCGCGCGCCTTGACCGTGTCGTGGTCAGCCTCGGTCGGCGCGTAGCCGCCCGGGCGGAACATGCGGCTGAAGCCCTGCATGTGCATGGTCGAGACGACGTAGTCCATCGCCTCGAGCGCGCGCGCCTCGGCGTCGGCGTCGGCCGGCAGGAGCTTCTTGTCGGGGTTCTTGCGCGCGAGCCAGGTGGCGATCGCCGGGAACTCGGTCAGCACCGAGCCGTCGTCCTTCTGCAGCGTCGGCACCTTCGACTTCGGATTGATCTTCACGAAGTCGGGCCCGTACTGCTCCTGCTTGGCGCCGTCGATCTTCTGCAGGTCGTACGGCTTGCCGATCTCCTCGAGCAGGACATGGATGCCGATCGAGCAGGCGCCGGGCATGTAATAGAGCTTCATGGCAGTCTCCCTTTGGGGTGGGTCGTCGTATGGGACGGCGGACGCTACCATTGGCGCTGCGGAGGGGGGAACAGCACAATGACAACACCGACATTGCGGTCTCTTATCGGTAACCAGCGGCCGAAGGTCGGGACGTTCCTGTTCGAGTTCGCCACGCCCGGGATCGGCCAGATCCTGAAGGCCGCCGGCGCCGACTATGCCGTGCTCGACATGGAGCATACCGGCTTCGGCTTCGACACGGTCCGCCAGGTGGTGCGCTACTGCCAGGCGGCCGAACTGCCGCTGATCGTGCGGGTGCCGTCACAACACCGTCATCATATCTCGCGCGCGTTGGATGCCGGCGCCGAGGGCGTGATGGTGCCGATCGTGTCGTCGGTGGCGCAGGCCAAGGCGGTGCTCGAGGCGGCCAAGTACTGGCCCGACGGCACGCGCGGGGTGGCGCTCGGCCTCGCCCACGAGCGCTTCGAAATGAGGAGCGAGCCGGTGCTCGACCGCTTCGCCGAACAGAACAAGCGCACGGTCATCATCCTGCAGATCGAGGATCCGCGCGGCGCCGACGCGGCGGACGAAATCGCGGCACTGCCCGGCGTCGACATGCTGTGGCTCGGCCACAACGACCTGTCGGTCGCGATGAACAAGCCCGGCGCCTTCGACGACCCGCAGTTCCTGCGGCACGAGCAGGCGACGATCGCGGCGGCGAAGAAGCACGGCAAATCGGCCGGACGCCTCGGCGTCGATGCCAAGCAGGCCGCGGAGTTCGTGAAGCTCGGCTACGACTTCGTCGCGATCGCCGGCGACGTTTGGCTGTTGCAGCAGGCCTTCGCCGAGGGCGTCGCGGCTGTGCATAAGTCGAAAACGTAGGAGGCTAATTGGGCATTGGCCCCCACTTTTCGATGCGATTTTACGCGCAGAATCGCAAAGCCAATGCCCGGAATAGGTCGCCGAACAGCGCGCGTGCATAGTCGCCTGCATGACGACGTTGCTTCTGCTCACTGCGCCGAAAACGGAGGAGTCTGCCAAAAACGGTGAAAACGGTGAAAACCGCTCGCTAGCCGCGGATGACGACCGGCAGCGAGCGGATGCCGCGCAGGAAGTTGGAGTAGTGCCGCACCGGCTCGCCGACGATCTCGGGCTCGAGCTTGCGCTTCAGCATCTCGCGCCACAGGACCTGGAGTTACAGCTCGGCGAGGCGGTCGCCGACGCAGCGGTGGATGCCGGCGCCGAACGCGAGGTGCTGGCGCACCTTCGGGCGCTCGATGCGGAACGCGTCGGGCTCCGCGTGCACGCTCTCGTCGCGATTGCCGGAGACGTACCACATCACCACCTTGTCGCCCTGCCGGATGGTCTTGCCGGCGAGCTCGGTGTCGCGCGTGGCGGTGCGGCGCATGTGGATGACCGGCGTGTGCCAGCGGATGATCTCCGGCACCAGGCTCTCCACCAGCGCCGGATCATCGCGCAGCTTGGCGTACTGATCCGGGTGCCGAGCCGCTCATGGTGTTGCGCGTGGTGTCGTTGCCGCCGACCAGCAGCAGGGCGAAGTTGCCGATGAACTCGTTGGTCGGCATGTCCCGCGTGGCGTCGGAATGCGCCATCATCGAGATCAGGTCGAACCTGGGCGGCTGGCGGGCCCGCTCCTGCCACAGCTCGGCCATGGTCGCCGCCATGGTCCTGAGCTCGGCCAGGCGCTCGGCGTTGCTCCTCACCACCGCGTCGGCGTCGTCGACATTGGCGATCGCGACGTCGGACCAATGAGAGAGCTTGCGGCGCTCGGCGAACGGGAAGTCGAACAGCGTCGCCAGCA
>VBAF01000505.1 GCA_005884705.1 Alphaproteobacteria bacterium | reverse complement strand
GCGAGCTTCGGCTGGCCGTGCGACGAGGCGCTCGAGAAGCTGCGCGACGCCTATGCCAAGGAGACCGATCCGGCCAAGCAGAAGGCGATCGCCGAGCAGGTCCAGCTGCGCGTGATCGAGTACCCGACGCACGTGCCGCTCGGTCAGTTCACCAACGCGACGGCACTGCGCAGCAATGTAAGCGGCGTCCTGCAGGTACCGTCGCTGGCGTTGTGGAACATCGAGAAGAAGTAGACCTCATGCGTCGATTCCTTCTGGCACTTCTCACTTCCTTCGCCCTGGGGGTTGCCCCGCAAGCGTCGGCCGAGACCGTGCTGCGGGCGATCATGCACTCGGATCTCAAGATCATCGATCCGATCTGGACCACCGCCCTGATCTCGGCGCATCACGGCTATCTCGTTTACGACACGCTGTTCTCGCTCGACGAGAAGCTGCAGGTCAGGCCGCAGATGGTCGAGCGCTGGGGCGTCTCGCCGGACAAGCTCACCTATACCCTGGTGCTGCGCGACGGGCTGGAATGGCACGACGGCGCCAAGGTGACCGCCGAGGATTGCGTCGCCTCGATCCGGCGCTGGGGCGCGCGCGATTCGACCGGCCAGACGTTGATGTCGTTCATCGCCGAGCTTTCGGCGCCCGACCCGCGCACCATCCGGATCGTGCTGCGCGAGCCGTTCGGGCTGGTCATCGACATGCTGGGCAAGACCGGCGGCAACGTCGCCTTCATGATGCCCAAGCGGGTCGCCGAGACCGACCCCAACAAGCAGATCACCGAGGCGACGGGCTCGGGGCCGTTCATCTTCAAGCGCGACGAATGGAAGGCCGGCGAGAAGGCGGTCTATGTGCGCAATCCGCGCTACAAGCCGCGCAACGAGCCGCCGTCGGGCTTTGCCGGCGGCAAGGTCGCCAAAGTCGACCGCATCGAATGGATCTGGATCCCCGACACCCAGACCCAGGTCAACGCCCTGCTGAACGGCGAGGTCGACCTGATCGAAGCGATGCCCTACGACCTGCTGCCGCTGGTCGAGAAGGACAAGAACATCAACGTCCAGGTGATCGACAAGGCGGGCCGCCAGTACATCATGCGCTTCAACACGCTGCTCAAGCCGTTCGACAATCCGAAGGTCCGGCAGGCCGCGGTCTATGCGCTGCGGCAGAAGCCGTTTCTCGAGGCCAATGTCGGTGACGCGCGCTTCTATCGCGAATGCAAATCGCTGTTCCCCTGCGGCCTGCCGCTCGAATCGGGCAAGGGCTGGGATGATCGGCTGAACGGAGACGCCAAGCGGGCGCGCCAGGTGCTGCAGGAGGCGGGCTACGACGGCACGCCGGTCGTCATGATGCATCAGACCGACCTGGTGAACCATTCGAGCCTCGCGCCGGTGGCCAAGCCGCAGCTCGAGGCGGCCGGCTTCAAGGTCGACCTGCAGTCTATGGACTGGCAGACGCTGGTCGCGCGCCGCACCAAGAAGGACCCGCCGGACAAGGGCGGCTGGCATCTGTTCTTCACCTCGTCGGGCGCGCTCAGCATTCCCGACCCGGTGTCGAATTTCATGCTCAACGCCTCGTGCGAGAAATCGATGTATGGCTGGCCGTGCGACGCCGAGATCGAAAAGCTGCGCGCCGCCTATGCGCGCGAGACCGACGACCGCAAGCGCTTCGAGATCGCCCAGCAGGCGCAGCTGCGCGCGATCGACTTCCCGACCTACGTGCAGCTTGGCCAGTTCACCGTGCCGACGGCGGCGCGCAGCAACGTCAGCGGCCTCCTGACCGCTCCCGCCATCACCTTCTGGAACGTCGAGAAGAAGTAGGCCGACCATGACAGGCAAGGACGCGGTCTTCGCGGGCTCGATCCCCGCCCTGTACGACCGCCATCTCGGCCCACTGCTGTTCGAGCCCTATGCGCGCGACCTCGCCCGGCGGGTCGCGGCGTTGCGCCCCGGCCGCGTGCTCGAGACCGCGGCGGGCACCGGGATCGTCACCGCGGCGCTGGCCGGGGAACTGCCGCCCGCCGTCGCCCTGGTCGCCACCGATCTCAACCAGGCGATGGTCGATCATGCCGCCACCAA
>VBAF01000504.1:3455-3755 GCA_005884705.1 Alphaproteobacteria bacterium | reverse complement strand
TGCGGCACCTCGCCAAGGTAGATCCCGATTTCGCGCGGGCGATCAAGGAAGTCGGCCATCCCGAGCTGCGCATCGTGCCGTCGGGCTTCGGCGGGCTGATGCGCTCGATCGTGGGCCAGCAGGTCTCCGTGCATGCCGCACGCTCGATCTGGCTCCGGCTCGAGGCGCTGCTGCCCTCGATGGAGCCGGCCGAGTTCCTGACGCTCAGCGACGAGCAGCTGCGCGGCGTCGGCCTGTCCAACGCCAAGATGAAGTACGGCCGTGCGCTGGCCGCCGACATCGTCGGGGGCCGCATCGATT
>VBAF01000504.1:0-3397 GCA_005884705.1 Alphaproteobacteria bacterium | reverse complement strand
CAGGCCAAGGGCATCGGGCCGTGGACCGCCGAGATCTACCTGATGTTCGCCCATGGCCGGCCGGACATCATGCCGGGCCTCGATCTCGGCCTGGTGATCGCCGCCCAGCACCTCAAGAAGCTGCGCAAGCGGCCCGATGCAAAGCGGCTTCTCAAAATCGCCGAGGCGTGGCGGCCGTGGCGCAGTGCCGCGGCGCTGTTGCTCTGGCACTATCGCCGCAACATGCCGGACTGGAGCAAGAAGGAATGAACAAGCTGGAGGGACCGACCCACGGGCCGCAGGCCGGCGGCGCGCCCGGCCATCTGGTGATCCTGCTGCACGGCTATGGCGCCGACGGCAACGACCTGATCGGGCTTGCGCCAGTGCTGGCGCCGCTGATGCCGGACGTCGTGTTCCATGCGCCCAACGCGCCCTATCCCTGCGAGGGCAATCCGATGGGCTACCAATGGTTCGGCATCTCGCGGCTCGATCCGCAGGTTGCCGCCGCCGGCGTGCGCTCGGCGGCGCCCTTCGTCGAGCAGTTCCTCGACGACACCATGGCCGCGTACGGGCTCGACGAGAGCAGGACGGTGCTGGTCGGCTTCAGCCAGGGCACGATGATGGCGCTGCATGTCGGGCTGCGCCACGACAAGCCGCTCGCCGGCATCATCGGCTTCTCCGGCATGCTGGCCGCGCCCGAATCGCTTGCCAAGGAGATCCGGTCGCGGCCGCCGGTCCTGCTGCTGCACGGCGACAGCGACGAGATGCTGCCGCACACGCTGACCGAGCGCGCCGCCGAGGTGCTGCGCCAGCACGGCGTGCAGACCCGCATGCACATCGCCGCGGGCGTCGGCCACGGCATCGACCAGACGGGGTTGGGCCACGCCGCGCGCTTCCTGCTCGAGGCGTTCAAGCTGCCGATGCCCCAGGGAACCCAATAAAGGGGGCCGAGGGGCAATGAAGATCGACGGCACCTGCAAACGCGGCTTCGAGCGCATCGCCGAGGCGTTCGAGCGCAATTTCGGCGAACGCGGCGAGGTCGGCGCCTCGGTCGCCGTGACGGTCGGGGCTGAGACGGTGGTCGACCTGTGGGGCGGCACCGCGGATCCCAAGTCCAGTGCGCCGTGGAAGAAGGACACGGTCGGCATCGTCTTCTCCTGCACCAAGGGCGCGACCGCGCTGTGCGCCCACATGCTGGCGAGCCGCGGCAAGCTCGACCTCGACGCGCCGGTCACCGCGCTGTGGCCCGAGTTCGGCCAGAACGGCAAGGAGCGCGTGACCACGCGCATGATGCTCGACCATTCGGCCGGCGTGCCGGCGCTGCGCGACAAGGTGAAGGCCTCCGGCCCCTACGAATGGGACTACATGACCGAGCGGCTGGCGGCCGAATCGCCGTTCTGGGAGCCCGGCACGCGCAACGGCTATCACGGCTTCACCTTCGGCTGGACGGTCGGCGAGATGGTGCGGCGCGCGTCGGGCAAGTCGCTCGGCAGCTTCTTCCAGGACGAGGTGGCGAAGCCGCTCGGCCTCGACTTCTGGATCGGCCTGCCCGAGGCGATCGAGCCCCGGGTGGCGCCGATGATTCCCTACATCTACAAGGCGGGCGAGGCGAAGACGCCGTTCATGACGGACCTCGCCAGGAAGCCGACGTCGCCGGCGTCGCTGTTCTTCTTCAATGTCGGCGCCTGGCGGACCGGCGGCGCCAACAGCCGCGAAGGCCATGCCGCCGAGATCGGCGCCGCCAACGGCATCACCAACGCCCGCGGTCTCGCCGGGATGTATGCGCCATTGGCGCAAGGCGGCGGCAAACTGGTCGACGGCAAGACGCTGGCCCGCATGGGCGAGGTCTCGATGGCGACGCACGACGACGCCACCTTGCGCATCCCGACGCGCTTTGCGCCGGGCTTCATGAAGTCGATGGACAATCGCAAGCGCAGCGTCGGCGCGCAGATCTTCGGGCCCGACATCGACAGCGTGATCCTGAGCAGCGCGGCGTTCGGCCATGTCGGCGCCGGTGGGTCGCTCGGCTTCGCCGATCCCGCGGCGGAGCTGTCGTTCGGCTACACGATGAACCGCATGGGCCCCGGCCTGCTGCTCAACGACCGCGGCCAGGCGCTGGTCGACGCGACCTACCTCTCGCTCGGCTACAAGAACAAGGACGGCGGCGTGTGGGTGAAGTGACGCTCGGTCGGAAGCGATGCTGTCGCCGCGAGCACCTGTGTCATCCCGAGCGTAGCGAGGGATCCATACGGTGGCTCCATAGATCCCTCGCTGCGCTCGGGATGACAATCTTGCTCGGGTCGACAGTCGCTCACGCGGTCCCCTAATGCTCCCCATCTTCCGTCCGCTGAAGGACCGCGCCGTCCTCACCGTCTGGTCGGGCCTCTGCGCCTCAAGCGTGGGCGAGGATCTTTTCCGGGTGGCGAGCGTCTGGCTGGCGGTCGCCATGCTGGTCGCCGGCCTGTTCGGCGGTGTGCTGTTCGACCGCTGGCGGCCGGTCCAGGCGATGCTGGTGTCGCGCTGGTGGAGCGCGGCTTTCGCCCTGCTGCCGGTGATCGGCTACTACGTCTCCGGCCTGTCCATCACCCTGCTGGTCGTCGCCTCGGTCGGACTGGCCTCGTTACGCATGATGTTCTCGCCGGCAATGCAGACGACCATTCCGACCTTGGTGCCTGACCGTAACGCGCAGCAGGCGATCAACGGCCTGTTCGACGCGACCTGGCGCATCGCCCGTCTGCTCGGGCCGATGGTGGCGGCGCTGCTGCATCTCTTCCTGCCGGTGATCCACTTCCTGACGGCCACGGCGCTGGGATTCCTGGTCTCCGGCGCCGCCATCCGTGCCGCGCGCGAGCGCCTGGAGGGCAAGGACGACGATCCGGTGCGCATGAGGCCCGGGCTGAAGGGCGCGTGGGACGCGCTGACCGCGGGCGTCCGCCTGATGCTGTCGGAGCCGGTCACCGGCGCGCTGCTGCTGGACAACTCCCTGATGAACGGCCCGTGGATGGTGGCGCTGAGCCTCGCGATCGCGCTGATCGTCACCGTGTACAAGCCGACCTTTCTGGGCTTCGGCGACCTCTCGGCTTACGCGCTTGTGATGGGCGCCTACGGTGTCGGCGACTTTACCGGCAGCATCATCGCCGGCAGCGTGCGCTTCCGCCGGCCGCTCTCGACCATGTTCCTGGGCTACGTCGTGATGGGTATCGGCTTCTCCTGGCTCGCCATCTCGGTCTGGCTGCTGCCGCGCGACGCGCTGTTGCCCGCGATGATGATCGGCGGCCTGCTTGGTGGCTTCGGCGGCCCGTTCTTCTTCATCCCGATGATCACCCGCATGCAGAGGGTGTTCCACGGCCACGACATCGCCCGCGTCTTCCGCTTCCGGCTGGTGGTGATGGCCGCCGCCATGCTGGTCGCCGGCCTG
>VBAF01000503.1 GCA_005884705.1 Alphaproteobacteria bacterium | reverse complement strand
TTTCGACTGGGCCATCGTCTGGCGCGAATGGCCGTTCCTCGCCCAGGGCCTGGCGCTCAGCGCCCTGCTGGTCGTGGTCGCCACGGCAGGCGGCCTCGTTCTCGGGGGGGGCTGGCGCTGATGCGGCAATCGTCCCGGGCGTGGCTCGCGACGCCGGCCGCGTCCTACGTGACGGTCATGCGGTCCCTGCCGCTGGTGCTCGTCCTGTTCTGGTTCTACTTCCTGGTGCCGCTTGCGCTCGGCCATCCGGTCGGCGCTTTGGCCTCGGCGCTGGTCGCCTTCGTGCTGTTCGAAGCGGCGTTCTATTGCGAGATCATCCGGGCCGGCATCGCCAGCGTCCGTGTCGGCCAGACCCAGGCGGCGCTCGCGACCGGCATGCGGCAAGCGCAGGTGTTTCGCCTGATCGTCGGCCCGCAGGCGCTGCGCGCCATGGTCCCGCTTCTGATGAACCAGATCATCATCGTCTTCCAGGACACGTCGCTGGTGTACGTGGTCGCCCTGCGCGATTTCATGACGGCGGCCAGCGTCGTGGCCGACCGGGATGGCCGGCCGACCGAGATGTATACGGTGATCGCCGTCGTCTACCTGGCGATCTGCTTTTCCGCCTCCAAGGCCGTCGAGATCTACCAGAAGGGCCACGCGCGATGATCGAGATCGCCGACGTCAGCAAGGCCTATGGCCGGACTCCGGTGCTGCGCCACTGCAGCGCCGCCGTGGCGCGCGGCGAGGTCGTCGTGGTCTGCGGCCCCTCGGGATCGGGCAAGAGCACCTTGATCAAGTGCGTGAACGGCCTGGTGCCGTTCGATTCGGGATCGATCCGGGTGAACGGCGTCTCGGTCGGCGACAAGGGCACCGACCTTCCGGCGGTGCGCGCGCGCATCGGCATGGTGTTCCAGAACTTCGAGCTCTACCCGCACATGACCGCGCTCCAGAATGTCAGCCTGGCGCAGATCCACGTGCTGAAGCGCCGCCGCGCCGAAGCCGACGCGAGATCCGAGCAGCTCCTCCGGCGCGTCGGCCTCGCCGACAAGCTCGCGAGCCGGCCCGACCAGCTTTCCGGTGGCCAGCAGCAGCGCGTCTCCATCGCCCGCGCGCTCGCCATGGATCCGCAAGCCATGCTGTTCGACGAGCCAACCTCGGCGCTCGATCCCGAGATGGTCAACGAGGTGCTCGAGGTGATGCAGGCGCTCGCCCTCGACGGCATGACCATGATGGTGGTGACGCACGAGATGGGCTTCGCGCAGCGGGTCGCCGATCGCGTCCTGTTCATGGACGACGGGGCGATCCTGGAGGACACGCCGAAGGCGGCGTTCTTCGCCGAGCCCGCGACCGAACGCGCCCGCCAATTTCTCGCCAAGGTCCTCAGCCACTAGGCCCGCGGGACATGCGCTCGATGAACCCGCCCGATATCGGACCCCGCCTGCAGGCCTACCGCAAGGCGCAGGGCCTGACGCTGGCCGCGCTGGCCGCCAAGTCCGGTATCTCGCGTTCCATGCTGTCGGAGATCGAGCGCGGCAGCGCCAATCCCACCTATGGAACGCTCTGGCTCCTGACCCGGGCGCTCGGCGTCGACTTCAACGCGCTGCTGGCCGGCGCCCGCGAAGCGCCCGAGGACCGGATCGATGTGCAGCCGGAAAACCTGACGCCGACGATCCGCAGCGCCGACGGCAGTTGCACCCTGCAGATCCTGTCGCCGGTTACGATGGTGTCGCTGGTCGAATGGTACCTGCTCACCTTCGAGCCCGGCGGCAGCCTGGTCAGCGCCCCGCATGGCGCGGGGACGACCGAGCATCTGCATTGTACCGACGGCAAGATCGTCGTGCGCAGCGCCGGCGCCGAGATGGTGCTGCGTGCCGGGGAGACGGCGCGCTATGCCGCCGACGTGCCGCACGCCCTCGTCAGCGCCGACGGCAAGGCCGCCAAGGCATTTCTGGTCGTGGCGTCCGGCGATGTCGGCCGCCGCCGCGCCTGATCGCGTTCAGCAAAAAAGGATGTCCAGGATGAAGGTCGTCATTGTCGGAGCCGGTTCGATTGCGTTCGGAACGGCGGCGTTTCTCGAGCGGCAGGGCCACGCCGTTACCCTGTGGTCGCCGTCGGGCGAGCGAACGAAGGCGCTGGCACGCGGCGAGGCGTTGACCGCTTCGGGTGCCGTCGAGGGCGCGTTCCATCCGGCCGTCGCGAGCGGCCCCGAGCCCCTCGTCGCGGGCGCCGCGGCGATCGTGATCGCCCTGCCGGCCTACGGCCACAAGCAGGTGTTCGACCGGATCGCCCCGTTCATCACGTCGGCCCAGACGGTGATCGTCAGCTCGCACGCCTCGTTCGGGGCGCTCTACCTTTCCCGGCTGCTGGCGGTGCGCGGCTGCCGATCGTCGCCTGGGGCACCACCCTGGTCAGCGGCCGCCAGGAGAGCCCCGTCGCGGTCCGCGTCAATACGGTGCGCAAGGCGATCGACCTCGCGACCGTGCCGGCCGCGCGCAGCGCCGACGGCCTCGCCGTCTGCCGCGCCCTGTTCGGCGATCGCTTCGTCGACCGCGGCAGCCTGCTCGCGATCGCGCTCAGCAATCTCAATCCGCAGAACCACATGGGCATCGCGCTCGGCAACATGACCCGGATGGAGCGCGGCGAGAGCTGGAGCCAGGGACAGAACGTGACGCCGAAGATCGGCCGCCTGCTGGAGGAGCTCGACGGCGAGCGCCTCGCCATCGCCGGCGCGCTCGGCCTCGAGGTCCGCACCATCTTCCAGCATTTCCATCTGTCGTTTCACGTGCCGATCAGCTCGATCTCGCAGATGAATCAGGAGATGCACGCCGCCGGCAACGGCGGCACGGGCCCGGCGACCGCCGATAGCCGCTACGTCACCGAGGATGTGCCCTTCGGCCTCGTCGTGACGGCCAGGATCGGCCGCCTTGCCGGCCGGCCGGCCGGGCTGCACGAGGCCGGCGTCCGGATCTTCTCGGCCATGTACGGGCGCGACTTCGCGGCCGAGAATGACCTCCTCGCCGCGCTGGCGCTCGATTCGATGTCGCTCGCCGACCTGCAGAAGCTTTGCCGCGACGGCTATCCCGCCGCCTGACCGCGACACAACGAGATCCAGGACCATGACGATCGCCCCCCTCCCCGTCACCCTCGCCGACGTCCAGCAGGCGGCACGGCGCATCGCCGGCAACGTCGTGCGCACGCCGTGCCTGCGCAGCGAGACGCTGTCGCGCATCGCCAAGGCCGACATCTGGATCAAGTTCGAGAATCTGCAGTTCACCGCCTCGTTCAAGGAGCGCGGCGCGCTCAACACCCTGCTGCAGCTCACGCCGGACGAGCGCCAGCGCGGCGTGATCGCCATGTCGGCCGGCAACCATGCCCAGGGCGTCGCCTATCACGCCGGCCGACTCGGCATTCCCGCCACCATCGTCATGCCGTCGTTCACGCCCAACACCAAGGTGACGCACACCCGCGGTCACGGCGCGACGGTGGTGCTGCTCGGCGACACGCTGGCCGAGGCGGCGACCGAAGCCCACCGGCTGGCGGCCGAGCGCAAGCTGGTGTTCGTCCACCCCTACGACGATCCGCGCATCATCGCGGGCCAGGGCACGATCGCGCTCGAGATGCTCGAGGAAGCACCGGCGCTCGACACCATCGTCGCCCCGGTCGGCGGCGGCGGCATGATCGCGGGCTGCGCCGTCGCCGCGCGCGGACTCAAGCCGGACATCAAGGTGATCGGCGTCGAGACCGCGGGCTATTCGGCGAT
>VBAF01000502.1:1952-4039 GCA_005884705.1 Alphaproteobacteria bacterium | reverse complement strand
GGCAAGGTCTCCTACAACGGCCAGGAGCTCACCTATCCCGACATCCGCCTGGTCTATTGGGCGGGCGGCAACCCGTTCCACCACCACCAGGACCTCAACCGCCTGCGCACCGCCTGGCGCAAGCCCGAGACCATCGTGTTCAACGAGCAGTTCTGGACGCCGGCGGCGCGCATGGCCGACATCGTGCTGCCCGCCACCACGACGCTCGAGCGCGACGACATCGGCTACGGCCGGCGCGAGCCCTACCTGATCGCGATGAAGCAGGCGCGCACGCCGATCGGCGAGGCGCGCGACGATTACCTGATCTTCTCCGAGCTGACCCGCCGACTGGGCGCCGGCGAGACCTACACCGAAGGCCGCGACACGATGGGCTGGCTCGCCCATCTCTACGAGGAGGCGCGCCAGAAGTCGGCCAAGGCCGGCGTGCCCTTTCCCGCCTTCGAGGATTTCTGGCAGGCCGGCATCGCCGAGGCCAAGGGCCCCGGCCGCGACAACGTCATGCTGTCGGCGTTCCGCGCCGATCCTGCCGCCAATCCGCTCAAGACGCCGTCGGGCAGGATCGAGATCTTCTCCGACAAGATCGCCTCGTTCGGCTACGACGACTGCCCCGGCCATGCGGTGTGGCTGGAGCCGATCGAATGGCTCGGTTCGAAGACGGCCGAGCGCTATCCGCTGCACATGCTGTCGGACCAACCGGCCGACAAGCTGCACAGCCAGCTCGACCACAGCCCGCATGCGCGGGCGACCAAGGTCAAGGGCCGCCAGCCGGTGACGATGCACCCCGCCGATGCCGCCGCCCGCGGTCTCGCCGACGGCGACCTGGTACGCGTGTTCAACGACCGCGGCGCCTGCCTCGCCGCGGCGCGGCTCAGCGACCGCATCCGCCGCGGCGTGGTGCGGCTGTCGACCGGCGCGTGGTTCGATCCGGAGGATTCCGGCTCCAACACGCCGCTCGAGAAGCACGGCAACCCCAATGCGCTGACCCTCGACATCGGCGCGTCCAAGCTCAGCCAGGGGTGCATCGCCCAGACCTGCCTGGTCGAGATCGCGCGCTTCGATGGCCCGGCGCCTTCCGTCACAGCGCATCGGCTGCCGGCCTTCGAGACCCGGTAGGCGGCGGCATGACCGCGATCGGCATCCGCGGTGCGTTCTTCGATTTCATCGACGATCCGTGGAAGCATGTCGGGCGCGAGCAGCAGGCCGCGCGCTTCCACGCCGACGGGCTGATGGTGATCGAGGACGGCAGGATCACCGACTTCGGCGCGCACAAGACCGTCTCGCGCCGCCATCGCGCGCTCAAGGTGACGCATATCAAGGAACGGCTGATCCTGCCGGGCTTCGTCGACGGCCATATCCATTTCCCGCAGACGCGCGTGCTGGGCGCGTTCGGCGAGCAGCTGCTGCCATGGCTGCAGGCCTGGGTCTTCCCGGAGGAGATGAAATACAGCGACCGCGCCTACGCCAGGGACGGCGCGAAGCGGTTCTTCGACAACCTGCTGGCCTCGGGCACGACGACCTGCCAGGCCTTCACCTCGAGCTCGCCGGTGTCGACCGAGGCGCTGTTCGAGGAAGCGGCGCGCCGCGACATGCGCACCATCGCCGGCCTCACCGGCATCGACCTCCATGCGCCGGCCGAGATGCTGAACACGCCGGAGCAGTTCTATCGCGAGAGCAAGCGGCTGATCGGGCGCTATCACAAGAAGGGTCGCAACCTCTACGCCATCACGCCGCGCTTCGCCTTCGGCGCCTCGCCCGAGCTGTTGAAGGCCTGCCAGCGGCTGAAGCGCGAGCACCCCGACTGCTGGGTCAACACGCACATCTCGGAGAATCCCAGCGAGGTCCGCGGCGTGCTCGCCCAGCATCCCGACTGCGCCGACTATCTCGGCGTCTACGAGAAGTACAAGCTGGTCGGCCCGAAGTTCTCGGGCGGCCACGGCGTCTTGCTGTCCGACGACGAGTTCGCGCGCCTGTCCCGGAAGGGCGCCGCGATAGCCTTCTGCCCGTGCTCCAACCTGTTCCTGGGCAGCGGCCTGTTCCGCATCGGCCGCGCCACCGATCCCCGGTCGCGGGTGAGGATGTCGTGGGGC
>VBAF01000502.1:0-1847 GCA_005884705.1 Alphaproteobacteria bacterium | reverse complement strand
GCCGAGCGCAACAAGATCTCGCCCTATCGCGGCTTCTGGTCGATCACCCTGGGCGGCGCCGAGGGCCTCTACATCGACGAGCTGGTCGGCAACTTCGAGCCGGGCAAGGAAGCCGACTTCGTGGCGCTCGACTGGACCGCCGGGCCGTCGGCGCAGGCATGGCGCCAGTCCCTGATCGTCGACGACAAGGGGCCGCAGACCATGGAGCAGGCGGCCAACCTGCTGTTCGGCATCATGATGGTCGCCGACGACCGCGCGGTCGCCGAGACCTGGGTGATGGGCAAGCGCCTCTACAGGAAGGCCCGCTGAATGGTCGCCGCCACACCGGCGGCAACCGGTCGTCAGCTTCCACGATAAGTGGCCGCTGTCGCTTTAGCCGGCAGAGGTGGAATCAGCTGTCGTAGCTTTCCTCCCCATTCTGATGGGGAGGTGGCGCGGTAACCCGCGACGGAGGGGTCATGAGCACCCGTCGCGTTGCTCATGACCCCTCCGCCCCGATTACGGGGCACCTCCCCATCAGAATGGGGAGGAACTCGGAAGCCGATTCTACCTCTACCGGAAAGACTCTAGGCTACTGCCGCCAGCTCGAATCGATCTTGTCGATCTTGCGGATCAGGGCGGCGAACTCGAGATCGCCGCCGCCGGTCTCGCTGTCGGCGAAGCCGTCGAGCTGGGCGCGCGACTTGCCGGCGACGTTGTCGCCCATCGTGGCGATCGTCCCGGCCGCGCCGGCGTCGATCTGGGTCTGGCAGGCGCGCTCCAGCCGGTAGAGCCGCAGGAACGCCTCGGCCACCGACCGGCCGGTGGTCAGCAGGCCGTGGTTGCGCAGCATCATGGCCGTCTTGTCGCCGAGGTCCGCGACCAGCCGCGGACGCTCGTCGACCTCCAGGCTGACGCCCTCGTAGTCGTGATAGGCGAGGTTGCCGTGGAAGGCGGTGGCGTTCATCGAGATCGGCAGCAGGCCTTCCGTCGTCGCGGCCACCGCCATGCCGGCGCGGGTGTGGGTGTGCATCACCGCCCGGTGACGCGCCTGGTGCGCCATGTGGATCGCCGAGTGGATCACGAAGCCGGCGTAGTTCACCGGATGATTGGCCTCACCGATCGGCTTGCCGTCGACATCGATCTTCACGAGGTTGGACGCCGTCACCTCGTCGTAGTTCAGGCCGAACGGGTTGATCAGGAAATGCGGCTGGTCGCCCGGCACGCGCGCGGTGAGATGGCCGTAGATCAGCTCGGTCCAGCCGAAATAGTCGACCAGCCGGTAGGCCGCCGCGAGCTGGCGGCGCAGCACCGCCTCGCCCTGCTCGGGCGGCAGCGCATAGACATCGATTCCGGTCAGCGGCTGGTCCTCGGCGATATGCATGTCCATGGGAAAATCCTCCGGCGGCAAGCTTAGGCCCGCGCGCTATGCTCCCGCAACCGGAGGGACCGCATGGCGCAACAAGCGAGACTGGACACCACGCGGCTGCAGCGGATCGCGCAGGCCTATTGGGAGAGCGCCGCGCTGATGGCGGCGGTCGAGCTCGAGGTCTTCACCGCGATCGCGCACGGCCACGACACCGTGCCGGCGGTGGCGCGCGCGATCGGCATCAGCGCGCGCAACGCCGAGCGGCTGCTGACGGCGCTCGCCGCCATGACGCTGCTCGAGCGGGCCGGCGAGCGGTTCACCAACGCGCCCGACGTGCAGCGTTTCCTGGTCAAGGACGGCGAGCGCTATGCCGGACCGTGGATCCTGTTCACCAAGCCGCGCTGGGAGGCCTTCGGCAAGCTCGGCGAGCATCTGCGGCGGCACGAGGAGCAGCATCTCGGCCAGTACACCCGGTTCACCGTCGACGACGCGCGGCGCT
>VBAF01000506.1:2805-5394 GCA_005884705.1 Alphaproteobacteria bacterium | reverse complement strand
CGCCGGCCTGTCGCGCGGCTCGACCTTGCGTCTGGGCACCGGGGCGTAATGCTTCTCGGCCAGTTTGCGCACCGTCTCGACGCTTGCATCGCCGGCGATAATGAGCACCGCATTATTGGGTGCGTAGAAGCGGCGGTAGAACGCCGAGAGGTCGTGGACGGTGAGCTTCTGCACGTCTTCGAGGTAGCCCACGGTCGGCATGGCGTAAGGCTTGTGGCGGCCGAACAGCTGCTCGCGCACCGCCTCGTCGAGCAGCTCCGCCGGCACGTTGTCGACCCGCATGCGCCGCTCCTCGAGCACGACCTGGCGCTCGGGCGTCAGCTCCTTCTCGAGGATGCGCAGGTTCAGCATGCGGTCGGCTTCCATGCGCATCACCAGCTCGAGCCGGTCGGCGGCGATGGTCTGGTGGTAGCCGGTCATGTCGAAGTCGGTGAACGCGTTGTCGCGGCCGCCGTTGCGCGCCACGGTGCGCGAAAATTCGGTCGGAGCCAGCGTGCCGGTCCCCTTGAACATCATGTGCTCGAGGAAATGGGCGATGCCGGTCTGGCCGAAGGTCTCGTCGGCGCTGCCGACCTTGTAGACCAGCACCTGGGTGACGATCGGCGCGCGCCGCGACGGCAGCACGACGACCTGCAGGCCGTTCGGCAGGGTGAAGGTTTCGGAAGGCCGGCGCTGGACCTTGAGCAGGCTCGCGAGGGCCGATCGGCACGGCGCGACCAGCGCGCCTGCCACAAGGCCGCCGACGGCGGCGCGACGGCCGATCATGCAGCCCGGCTCAGAAGATGCCTTCGAGCAGGCCGCGCTTGCGGCGCTCGATGGTGGGCGTCGCTCCGCTCGAGGGTTTGCCGCTGGCCTGCGCCTCGCGCAACCGCTGCTGCTCCTTCTCGGGATCGATGATGACGCCCGGGATCGGTTTGTCCTGCCAGAAGATCAGGCTGTCGATCCAGGTCTTGTCCTGCTCAGCCAAGGTGCGGGTGTCGCGGTTGACCTGGCTGCGGATGTTGGGATCGATGCCACCGGCGCCCGCCTTGGCGATCAGCGCCTGCTCTGAGGAGTCGCCCGGCGCGCCGGTCGGCGGACCGGCAGTGGTCTTGGCCTGCACACGACCTGCGAGCACCGGCGACAGCGCCTCCTTGGCCTGGTCGGCGGGCGAGGTCTCCTGCGGGCGCGGCTCGCCCGGCCGCGGCGGACGAAGCTCGGCATTGGGCGGCATGGTGAGCGGTGAATGGGAGACGATCTTGAATTCGTCGGGCGACACCTTCTTGGCGCCGCCCAGGTTCTCGAAGGCGCTGCAGCCGCCGAGCATCAAACCGGCCGCCGCGGCGCAGGTCAGGGGAAGGAGGAGGCTTCGCATCATCTGTCCTTGGATTTCTTGTCCGCCGATCATGGCCTAATCAGGGCGCGCTCGTCGCCGCTCGCCGGTCAGCGAATCGATCAGCATCAGCCCGACTCCGATCACGATCGCCGAATCGGCGACGTTGAAGGCCGGCCAATGCCATTGGTTCACGTGAAAATCGGCAAAGTCGAACACCGCTCCCCAACGAGCGCGGTCGATAACATTGCCGATGGCCCCGCCGATGACAAGGCCGATGCCCCAGCCGGTGAACGGCCGGTCGTTGCGCCGCAGCCAGATGAACAAGCCGACGCAGACGGCGATGGCGACGCCGGACAGGAGCCAGGCCGGCAGCGGGCGGTCGCCGCCCAGCAAGCCGAAGCTGACGCCGCGGTTCCAGACAATCACCAAGCGGAAGAAGCCGTCGATCACCGACATCACCCCGCCCGACTTGAGCAGGAAGTTCAGAAGGAGCTGCTTGGAGAGCTGGTCGATCACGAGCGTCGCGATGACCAGCACCATGGCCTGGCGATCGATCCGCCTCATGAAAGGCTTTCCACCGCGCCCTCGCAGCGCTGGCAGATCAGCGGATGCCTGGCCGACTTGCCGACCTCCTCCAGCACCTGCCAGCAGCGCGCACACTTCTCGCCTTTGGCCAGTGCCGGCACGACCGCGACGCCTGCCACGTCAGCCAGGCCGAAGGCGCCGGCCGGCGCTTCGCCCGCGACCAAGTCGCCGCCCGAGGTGATGCAGATCTCGGCGAGGTCGAGGTCCTTCATGGCGGCGAGATACTCCACTGCGACGTGGACATGCGGCGCCGCCTGGAGGCTCGAGCCGATGCGCTTCTCGGCCCGCTCGAGCTCGAGGGCGCCGGTCACGACGCGGCGCAGCGCGCGCACGGTCTTCCATTTCCCGCCCAGCGCCTCGTCGAGCCAGGTGTTGGGGATCGCCGGATAAAGGCGCAGATGCACGCTCTCGGCCGCGCCGTCCGTCACGTCCGCGGGCCGCAGCAGCCACGCCTCTTCGGCGGTGAAGCAGGTGATCGGCGCGAGCCACGCGGTCAGGAACGAGAACAGCTCGGCCATCACGGTGCGGGCAGCGCGCCGGCGCATGTCCCTGGGCGCGTCGCAGTAGATCGCGTCCTTGCGGATGTCGAAATAGAAGGCCGAGAGATCGACCGCGCAGAAATTGTGCAGCTCGGTCGCGATCTTGTGGAAATCGAAGTCCTCGACGGCGACGCGGAACATCGCGTCGAG
>VBAF01000506.1:0-2715 GCA_005884705.1 Alphaproteobacteria bacterium | reverse complement strand
TCAGGATCTCGGGACCGATGCGCTGGTCCTCGGTGTAGTCGGTGCCGACCACCCACAGCCGCAGGATGTCGGCGCCGTACTGGTCGCAGACCACTTGCGGGGCGGTGATGTTGCCCAGTGACTTCGACATCTTGCGGCCCTGCTCGTCGAGCGTGAAGCCGTGCGTCAGCACGCCGTCGTAGGGCGCGCGGCCGCGCGTGCCGCAGCTCTCGAGCAGCGAGGAATGGAACCAGCCGCGATGCTGGTCGGAGCCTTCGAGATAAAGATCCGCCGGCCACCTGAGGTCCGGATTGCCCTCGAGCGTGAAGACGTGCGTCGAGCCTGAGTCGAACCAGACGTCGAGAATGTCGCGCACCTGCTCGAAGTCGCCCGCCTTGTACTTGTTGCCAAGGAATCGTTCCGGCGGGCTCTCGAACCAGGCATCGGCGCCCTCGGCCTTGAAGACCTCGACGACGCGGGTCATCACCTCGGGATCGCGCAGCGGCTTGCCGGTCTGCTTGTTCCGATCGGCACCCCCCAAGCACGCTGGCGCGAAACGCACCAGTCGGGCCGCGTCTCGATCATCGAGCGCAGGCGGTTGTACCCGGCGCGCGGCACAAATCGAGTGGCGTCGATCGCCTGAAGCGCCTTCTCGCGCAAGGTGCCGCCAATCTCGGCGATCGGCTTGTCCATGGCGATGAACCATTGCGGCGCGTTGCGGAAGATCACTGGCGCCTTGGAACGCCAGGAATGCGGATAGCTGTGGGTGATGCGCCCGGTCGCCAAAAGCTTGCCTGCCTTGTCGAGCGCCTCGGTGACGACCTTGTTGGCCGGGCCCTTCTTGCCGACCGACGTATAGACCTGCAGGCCGGCGAACAGCGGGACATGTGGATAATAGGAGCCGTCCTCGGCCACGGTGTCCGGCACCTCGACGCCATTGGCGATGCCGAGCTCATAGTCGTCGGCGCCATGACCCGGCGCGATGTGGACGAAGCCGGTGCCGGCATCGGCGGTGACGAAGGAGCCCTCGAGCAGGCGCACGTCGAAGTCGTAGCCCTGCCCGCGCACACGTCGGCAACGAGCTTCGGCGTGAACTTCGCCATCTCGGCGACGGCGCCGACCAGTTCCTTCGCCAGCACCATCGTCTCGCCGATGCGGGCCTTGCTGCCCTCGCCGACCGCGGCGACATCGACCAGCCCGTAGGCGATGTCCTTGCCGTATGCGAGCGCGCGATTGCCCGGCATGGTCCAGGGCGTCGTGGTCCAGATCACCACCGAGGCGCCGTCGAGCTTGCCACCCTTCGACTTCAGCACCGGGAAGCGGACGTGCACCGTATCGGAGGTGTGGTCGTGATACTCGATCTCGGCCTCGGCCAGCGCCGTCTTCTCGACGACCGACCAGAGCACCGCCTTGGAGCCCTTGTAGAGGCCGCCATTCATCAGGAACTTGCCGAGCTCGTTGGCGATCACCGCCTCGGACTCGTACTTCATCGTCGAGTAGTAGTTGTCCCAGTCGCCCTCGATGCCGAGCCGCTTGAACTCCTCGCGCTGCACGCTGATCCAGTGGTCGGCGAAAGCGCGGCACTGGCGGCGGAATTCGCCGACCGGCACCTGGTCCTTGTCCTGCTTCTTGGCGCGGTACTCCTCCTCGATCTTCCATTCGATCGGCAGGCCGTGGCAGTCCCAGCCCGGCACGTAGTGGGAATCTTTGCCCATCATCTGCTGGGTGCGTGAGACGAGGTCCTTGAGGATCTTGTTCAGCGCATGGCCGATGTGGAGATGGCCGTTGGCGTAGGGCGGGCCGTCATGCAGGACGAATTTCGGCCTCCCCTTGCTTTCTTGGCGCAGGCGCTGGAAGAGGTTCATGTCCGCCCACCGCTTCAGCAGCTCCGGCTCCTTCTTGGACAGGCCGGCGCGCATGGGGAAGTCGGTCTTGGGCAGGAAAACGCTGGATTTATAGTCGGTTGTCACGACGAACTCTCGGCATTCGGGGCGGGAGGCGCCGCAGTCGGCGCTCAGGCAGGCTCAAAGACCCGGCCGCAGCTAGCGGACCGGGCGGCTAATTCGCTCCCGAGAGGCCCTTATCATCATGGGGCCGGCAATCTAGGGATGAGGGTCGGGGGGGTCAAGGCGTCGGGAGTTGACGCGGAGCGGCGTGAATCAGTTGTCGCGCCACGGAAGCCGATCCGCTGGAACACCTGAAATGCAGCAAGGCGTGCGTTTCATGGCGGAATCCCCAAATCCCCCATTCCTCGCGATGGAGCTGGAACAGCAGCAACGCCTCGGACGTCTTGCTGGACGACCGCCACCGCCCTCTCTTACTGAAATCCGCACTCCTTGGCGGTCACGCCTATGACGGCCCATCGATTGTCCCGCTGAAAGCAGCCGTTCGTCCACGCGCCCGCGTAGACGGTGCCGTCGGCCTTCGTATAGGTGCCCAATCCATTGGCCTGGTCGTTCCTATATTCACCCTCGAAGTGGTCGCCGTTCGCGAACGTGTAGATGCCCCGGCCATTCCGTTTGCCGTCACGCCACTCGCCCTCGAAACGGTTGCCATTGGTCCATGTGAAGCGACCTCGACCGGTCCGCTCGCCCTTCCGCCATTCGCCCTCGTAGCGGTTGCCGCTTGCAAAGGTGGCGATACCCCGGCCATCCATGGTGCCCGCGTGACACTCGCCCTCGTAGCGGCCGCCGGTTGGCTTCCCCGCGCGATACCACTGCAGCACGCCTCGGCCTT
>VBAF01000122.1:3773-12573 GCA_005884705.1 Alphaproteobacteria bacterium | reverse complement strand
GCCGTCAGTGCTTCTGCTGCCGCAGCCGCTCCAGCGACTGCTCGCGCAACTGGGTGAGCGTGATACGCGAGGTCAGCGCCTCGGCGTCGGTCTTCACATGGATGATCGCGGGCTTGCCCGCGGCCAGAGCGCGTTCGAAGGCGGGGCCGAAGTCGGCCGTCTTCTCGACCGTCTCGCCGTGCCCGCCGAAGGCGCGCGCGTAGGCGGCGAAATCGGGGTTCTTGAGCTCCGTGCCATGGACGCGTGTCGGATACTCGCGCTCCTGGTGCATGCGGATCGTGCCGAACATGCCGTTGTCGATCACCGCGATCACGATGTTGGCGCCGTGCTGCACCGCCGTCGCGAACTCCTGGCCGTTCATCAGGAAGCAGCCGTCGCCCGCCAGCGACACCACCATGCGCCCGGGCTCGGCGATCTTGGCCGCGACCGCCGCCGGCACGCCGTAGCCCATCGCGCCGCTGGTCGGCGCGAGCTGGGTCTTGAAGCCGCGATACTGGAAGAAGCGATGGAGGAACGCCGCGTAGTTGCCGGCGCCGTTGGTGACGATCGCATCGTCGGGCAGGCGCTTGTTCAGCCAGGCGATCACCTCGCCCATGTTGACCGTGCCCGGCAGCGGGCCGGGCTTGATGTTGTCGAGATAGTCGGCGTGCCCCTGCGTCACCGACTCCTGCCAGCGCTTGCCGTCGACCGGCTTCATCGCCTTGGCCGCCGCGGCAAAGCCCTGCATGCCTGAATTGATCGGCAAGCTCGCCTGGTAGACGCGGCCGAGCTCCTCGGCGCTGGCATGGACGTGCACCAGCTTCTGCTTCGGCACGGGAATGTCGAACAGCGTGTAGCCGCCAGTCGTCGCCTCGCCGAGCCGCGGGCCGACCGCGATGATGAGGTCGCAAGCCCTGAGCCGCTTGCCGAGCGCCGGCCCGACGCCGACGCCGAGATCGCCGACATAGTTGGGATGGCGATTGTCGAACAGGTCCTGGTTGCGGAACGAGGCGCAGACCGGCAGGCCGTTGGCCTCGACGAAGGCGCGCATGTCCTTGCACGCCTCGGCGCTCCAGCCGCCGCCGCCGACGATCACCATCGGCCGCTCGGCCGCCGCGAGCAGGTCGCGCAGCCTCGCCATGTCGTCGGCCGACGGCGCGCCGCGCGCGATCTTGTAGGGACCCGCATCGGCGACTTCGACCTCGTCGACCAGCATGTCTTCCGGCAGCGCCACCACGACCGGGCCGGGCCGCCCGTTGAGCGCGCGATGGAACGCCTGGCTGATCAGCTCGGGGATGCGGCGGGCGTCCTCGATCTGGGTCACCCACTTGGCCATCGGCCCGAACATGTGACGGTAGTCGATCTCCTGGAAGGCCTCGCGGTCGGTCGTCTCGCGCGCGACCTGCCCGACCAGCAGGATCATCGGCGTCGAATCCTGGAAGCCGGTATGCAGGCCGATGCTGGCGTTGGTGGCACCCGGCCCGCGGGTGACGAAGGCGACGCCGGGCTTGCCGGTCAGCTTGCCGTAGGCCTCCGCCATGTTGGCGGCGCCGCCTTCCTGACGGCAGATGACGTATCGGATCGAGTTGCGCTGCGCATAGAGCGCATCGAGGGCAGCGAGATAGCTTTCGCCCGGCACGCCGAAGATCGTGTCGGTGCCGTGAATGCGCAATTGATCGATCAGGACCTGCGCCCCGCTTCGACGCGGATGTGTCGTCGTCATCGTTTTCCCTTAGTTCGTGGGTGAAAGCGAAACCGCCACCATATCTTGACCCATGCGCTTGCGCTCAGCCTTGCAGCTCCGCTATGTCGAGCGTACGCGAACGGTTGATGATAACGGCCTTCCCAATTCACAGTCGGCGCTGATTGTGTGACGTGGTGCGGGCGTTCTCAACCCTTGTGGACTCAGGTCCTGAATCAGCGCATAAGTGCGGCACAGCGACACTGGCCGAAGAGTATCCAGCAGAATCCTCGGCAAAGCCGCGAGAGCGCGATACCCGGTCAACGTCTTCCCCGTGAGCTTCTTGGTCTTCTCTGTCAAAAGTCTACGAAACGCTTGGACCCTATCGTCCAGCAAGCGCACGCCCGGACTCCGCTCCTTCCTTCCTCTCCAGCCCCGAGCCTTGAATGAGTCGTAAATTGTTTGTGGGCAATCTGCCCTATTCGGTCACGTCCGAGCGTTTGCAAGAAGCCTTCTCCCAGTTCGGCACCGTCACCTCTTCGAAAGTGATCGTGGATCGCGAGACTGGCCGCAGCCGCGGCTTCGCGTTCCTCGAGATGGAAACAGATGATCAGGGCGCTGCGGCGATGCAGGCCATGAACGGAGCTCTCCTCGACGGCCGCTCGATCGCCGTCCGTGAAGCCGTCGAGCGCCAGCCCGGTGGTGGTGGTGGCGGCGGATTCGGCGGTGGCGGCGGCGGTGGTGGGGGTGGTTACGGCGGCGGTGGCGGTGGCGGTGGCGGTGGCTATCGCGGCGGCGGTGGCGGCGGCTACAGCGGCGGTGGCGGTGGTGGTGGCGGCGGTGGATACCGCGGCGCTGGCGCCGGTGCTGCCGACGGCGGTCCGATGCGCGACCGACGCGCCGACTTCTCCGGCGGTGGGGCCGGTGCTCCTCCCGGCGGCGGTGGCTTCGAACCGCCGGCAGACGCCGCGGTTGCCCGGCCGCAGCGTCGGCGCGAAGGCGGCCCGCAGCGCCGCGAGCGCGATTACGAGCCGCGCAAGCGCGGCTTCGACGACGACCAGTGAGCTTCGCAGCTCACCAGTGAGCTTTCCGCGAAGCTGCGCGGACTCAGCAGAGCTGAAATGAAACGCCGGAGCCCCGCTCCGGCGTTTTTCTTTTGCATCAGGTGCTTTTCTTGCATGATCGGCCGACGGAGGCGGACATGAAGCGACGAACCGCACTTATCGGCTCCCTGGCGGCTCCTTTGGCAACGTGGGCCGGCGCGAGCCCGGCGCGCGCGCAGACCCCCGTCGACCTGCAACTCGTGCTCGCCGTCGACGTCTCGCGCTCGATCGACGAGGTCGAGGCCGAGCTGCAGCGGCGCGGCTATGTCGAGGCGCTGACCAACCAGCATGTGATCGACGCCATCCTGTCGGGCGAGCACAAGCGGATCGCGCTCTGCTACACCGAGTGGGCCGGCACGCACTACCAGGTGGCGGTGATCGACTGGACGGTGATCGACAGCCCGACCGCCGCGCGCCGCTTTGCCGACAAGCTCGCCGAGGCGCCGCGCACTTCGCAGAGCTGGACCGCGGTCGGCGCCGCCCTCGCCTTCGCCGGTGCGCGGTTCGACAATTCGGGATTCGAGTCGAAGCGCCGCGTCATCGACATCTCCGGCGACGGCCGCACCAACGACGGTCCGCCGGCCGAGCTGGTGCGCGACAAGCTGGTGGCGCAAGGCTTCGTGATCAACGGCCTGCCGGTGATGATGAACCGCACGAATTTCGGCCGCCCGCCCGACACCGGCCTCGACAAGTACTATGAAGAGAACGTGATCGGCGGACCGGGCTCGTTCATGATCTCGGCGGCGAGCTTCGACGATTTCGGCCGCGCCGTGCGCAGCAAGCTGGTTCGCGAGATCTCCGCCGCCCCTAGATCTCGCGCAACACCTGCCTGAGCCGCTCGAACGGCGCCGGATCTCGCGTGAGCTGGACCGGCATGCCGAGGTGGCCGAGCTCGTAGCGGAAGATGTTGCCCTCCGGAAGCTGCCACTGTCGGACCAGGGCGAGGCCGTGATCATAGGGCACCCATCGATCGGTTTCGCCCAGCACCGACACGATGCGGGTCGGCGGCAGCGCGGGTACCTCGGCCGGGTCCATCGTCCGCGCGACCGACGCCAGCGCCTCGCGCGTCCAGCCGGCCTCGCCGAGCGCGCGCTCGATGCCCATCACCGAAGCAAGCTCGCCCGCGAAGATCACCTCTTCCAGGCACCCCGAATGGCTGATCAGCAACACGGCGTCGGGCCGCGCATCGGCCGGCCAGAGACCGCAGTGACTGGCGACCTGCTGCGCGACGAACGAGCTCATCGAGATGCCGGCCAGGGCCACCGCGCCGCCGAAGCGGCCGCGCGCCCAAGCGGTAAGCCGCGCCGTCTCGAGCGTCTGGCCCACGATCAGGTCGAGCGGGCCGGTCGGCGCCAGCGCGAAGAACGGCTCGCCGCCGTAGAAGCCCGGCATGGCGCGCAGCCCGTGATAGGGCGAGATCGGCTCGATCACGCGCCAACCCATCGCCGCCAGTCGCCGGCCGGGATCGCGCGCGATCGTCAACTGGTCGAGCTCGAGGCACAGGCCGCTGCCGAACACCAGCGTCTCGCGCGCGACCGCCTCGGTGGGCTCGACGACGCGCGCATACATCGCCTCGCTGCCGGGTCGCGCCCGGAGACGGGCCAGCGGCGTCGGCGCACGCAACCAGTACTCCCGCAAACCCTCGCGCACGAAGCTCCGCGACGCCTCGATCGGGCTGGTGTCGAACGGCGCGCCGTAGAGCGCCGACGGGTTGACCGCGAGGTCGGCCGGCGGATCGATCCGCCAGCGCGCCACGGTCGGCCGGCGCGGGAACAACAGAGGAAGGAAGACGGCGCGCGTCATCTGATGGCGTGTGGCAGCGCGGCGCCGCACGGCGTCGAGCCGGCCAGGGTCGGACGTCTCGCCCGGCTCGAAGATCGCCGCTTCCCACACCTGGCGCGCTTCCTCGGCCGACCGGAGCCGTCGGCCGTCCGAGGCCAGCAGGGGACGGAGCTGGCCCGTCGACCACACGTCCGACAAGCCGCCAGCCTCATCGCGAAAGCGTGCGACGTCCTCGCCGGCCGTGTTGGCAGCGGCCCACAGCCGCGACAGCGGCATGTATCGCCGCAGCCCGAACAAACCGGCGCCGTCGAGCCAGGGCCGCGCCAGCAACGCGCCGAGCGGCGACTCGAACAGGACATTCATCGACAGACCCCGCGCCGCACGGCATCATTGGCGGGCTTTGCAGGAGCGTAGAGGATGTTGGTCAACGATCCCGTCACGCAGGCCCGTCTGGATCTCACGACGGCGCTCAGGATGGCGGCGCGGCACGGGCTGAACGAGGGCGTGTGCAACCATTTCAGCATGGCCGTGCCCGGCCGCGACGAGCTGTTCCTGGTCAATCCGCACGGGCTGCACTGGTCGGAGATCACGCCGGCTGATCTGGTGATCGCCGACGGCGAAGGCAACGTCATCGAGGGCAGGTATCCGGTCGAGGCGACCGCCTTCTTCATCCATGCCCGCATCCACCAGGGCAACAAGCGGGCGGCGGTGGTGCTGCACACCCACATGCCCTACGCCACCGCGCTGACCTCGATCAAGCACGGGCGCATCGAGATGTGCACCCAGAACGCCTTCCGCTACTGGAACCGAATCGCCTACGACGAGCAGTATGCCGGCGTCGCGCTGTCCAACGACGAAGGTGACCGCATGTGCCGGGCATTGGGCGACAAGGACATCCTCTTTCTGCGCAACCATGGCGTGATCGTGACCGGGCCGACCGTGGCCAAGGCCTACGACGATCTTTACTACCTCGAGCGCACGGCAATGGTGCAGGTGCTGGCGATGCAGACCGGCCAGCCGCTGCACAATATCGACGAGGCGCTCGCCGCGGACACCGCGCGACAGATCGCAGCCGACGCCCAGCAGGCGGACGTGCATTTCGACTCGCTGAAGCGCCTGCTCGACCGCGACGAGCCGGGCTGGCGCCGCTTGGCGGCGTGAGGACGACAAGGGGGAATACAATGCGTATCGCAACGAGCCTGATGGCTCTCTTGGCCCTGGGCGCGGTTCCGGCCCAGGCCCAGGTCCCAAGCGGCCCCAAGCTGGGGCAGCTCGAGGTCAAGGCCTACCAGGCGATCCCGAAGGCCAAGACGGCGGTGCAGCTCACCTCCGACACCGCGATGGCGCGCAACCTGCGCCGCCAGGTGATGGTCCGGCTGGCGCGGCGCGGCAACGAGGTCGGCTTCTCCGGCGGCAACGTCATGCGCATGGACGTGAGCTACTTCGACTTCTCCGCCGGCGGCAGCGGCGGCGGCGGCGCGACGATCGGCGGCAATCCCGGCTATGACGGGCCGGGCGCCAACCCGCGGCCCGAGCTGCCGCGCAACAAGTTCGAGCAACGCGGCGGCCTCTCCGGCGGAGTCAGCTCGCCGACGCTGCGCATCGTGCTGACGCTCTACGCGGTCGACACCGGCAAGGTGCTGTGGGCCGCCACCACCTCCTGCCCGACCTTCTCCGGTGCGGCCGAGAATGCGGGCCTTGCCATGATCGATACGATCTTCGACCAGGCCGACAAGAACCGAATCGCCGACGCGGGCTGCCCGCTCTAGCCATCAACCGCCGATCAGGAAGGAAAACGCCATGCCGCGTCTGGCGCCGCTCGACCTCAAAAACCTTACGCCCGAACAGAAGAAGGTGGCCGACTCCATCGTGTCGGGCCCGCGCGGTGCCCTGCGCGGGCCGTTCGATCCCTGGCTGCGCCGGCCCGAATTGGCCGACCGGGCGCAGAAGCTCGGCGAGTACTGCCGCTTCAGCAACTCGCTGCCGCGCGACCTGAGCGAGCTCGCGATCTGCCTGGTCGGGCGGCACTTCAAGGCGCAGTACGAGTTCTACGCCCATGCCCGGCTGGCGAAGGAAGTCGGGCTGTCGGCCGAGATCGTTGAGGCGATCCGCACCAGACAGACGCCGCCCTTCACCCGCGACGTCGAGCGTGTGGTCTACGACTTCGTCACCGAATACCTCGAGACCAATCGCGTGTCGGCGCCCAACTACAAGCGCGCGGTCGACGCCTTGGGCGAGCCCGGCGTGGTCGATCTGGTGGGCGTCAGCGGCTACTACATGCTGGTGTCGATGACACTCAACGTCTTCGAGATGCCGCTGCCGCCGGGCGAGCCGGAACCACTGGCCTAAACCCTTCTCAATCGAGCTTAAGCCCGCGCTCCACGATCAGCCTGCGCCAGCGTGCCTCGTCGGCGCGCATCTTGTCGGCAAATTCGGCGGGACTCGTCCAACGGGCTGCGAACCCGATCTCCTCCAGGCGGCGGCGGGCAGCGTCGTCGTCGAGGCCCTTCGCGACCGCTTGAGCCAATTGGTTCACGGTCGGCTCCGGCGTGTCCGCCGGCGCGCCGAGGCCGAACCATTGGGAGACCGCGAAGCCCGTCACACCGAGCTCGGCCAGGGTCGGCACGTCGGGCAGCTGGGGCGAGCGCGCTGGCGCCGTCACGGCGAGCGCCCGCAGCTTTCCGGAGCGGATGTGCGGCAGCGTCGGGCCGAGGCCGAGCACCGCCGCCTCGACCTGGCCGCCCACCAAGTCCTGCGTTGCCTGCGCTCCGCCTCGCATCGGCACGTGGGTCATCTCGAGCTTGAGCGCGGAAAAGATGTACTCCGCCGTCAAGTGCTGCTGGCTGCCCAGCCCGGCGGTAACGTAGTTCACCTCGCCCGGATGGGCTTTGACGTGGGCGACGAACGCAGCGAAGTCGTGGAACGGAGCGCGCTCCGACGCCAGCACGACCAGGGTGCCTTCGCAGATCAGGCTGATCGCCCGGAAATCGCGCAATGGCCGGACCCGCACACTCTTGTTGGTCAGCGACGCGGTGACCAGGCTGTCGCCGAGGACGATCAGGCTGTGCCCGTCGCGGGCGCTGAGGACGGCCTCCGCCGCCAGCGTGCCGCTGGCACCCGGCTTGTTGTCGACGAGCACCGCGGCGCCGCCCAGCTGCGGCCGCAGCTGCTCAGCCAGGATGCGCGCCACGACGTCGCTGCTGCCGCCGGCCTGGAAGCCGACGATGATCCGGACCGGCCGGTCGGGCCACGCCCGGGTCGCGGTCGGCCAACCCGCAAGTGCCGCGCCCATCGCGACGATCAGGCGCCGGCTCGCGTTCATCGACCGCTACTCCTCGAAGATCGCCACAGCGCGGGTCCAGCCGGCCGAGGCGCCGCGGATCTTGTGCGGGAAGCAGGCGATGGTGAAGCCGTCGCCCGGCAGAGCTTCGAGATTGTGCAGCTTCTCGAGATGGCAATAGCCGATGTCGCGGCCCGCCTTGTGGCCTTCCCAGATGATCGAGGGATCGTGGTCCTTGGCCCATTTCTGGGCGGTGAAATAGAACGGCGCATCCCAGCTCCAGGCATCCGTGCCGGTGAGGCGAATGCCCTTCTCCAACAGGTACATGGTGGCGTCGTAGCCCATGCCGCAGCCCGAGTTGACGTAGTCGTCGTTGCCGTAGCGCGAGCCCGCGCGGGTGTTGACCACGACTATCTCGAGCGGCTGCAGCGCGTGGCCGATGCGCTTCAGCTCGGCGTCGACCTCGTGGGCGGTGATCACATGGCCGTCTTCCATGGCGCGGAAGTCGAGCTTGACGCCGGGCTGGAAGCACCATTCGAGCGGCACCTCGTCGATGGTGATGGCGCGCTCGCCCTTGTTCATCGTCGGATGGAAATGATAGGGCGCGTCGAGATGGGTGCCGTTGTGGGTCGAGAGGTTGACGTTCTCGACCGCCCAGCCTGCGCCGTCGGGCAGGTCTTCCTTCTTGAGGCCCGGGAAGAAGCTCGCGATCTGTCCGGCCGTGTTCTCATGCTTGTGGTACTGGATCTTCGGCCCGAACGGCACGGGATCGGAGATCACGTCGTTCTCGAGGTAGATCGACAGGTCGACGAAGCGGCGTTTTTTCATTGGGCCTCCCGAAACGGAAAGGCTCAGCGTGAAGGCTTGGGCGTACCCGTCAACCGGCGCGGATAGACCGTGTCTAGGATCGCGGTCGACAACAGCTTGCCGACGCACTTCTGGCCGAAATCGTTGAGATGCAGGCCGTCGTTGGTG
>VBAF01000122.1:0-3659 GCA_005884705.1 Alphaproteobacteria bacterium | reverse complement strand
CCTTGGCGACCTCGGCCATCACCCGCGCATACTCCTCCTCGTCAGGCAGCGCGACGACGGCCGGCACGTACTGCAGGTTCATCATCACGAAGTTGGCGCCGAGCGAATGGCCGATGTCGATGCCGGCGCGCAGCTTCTCGGCGAACTTGGTCAAGGGATCGCGGCGGATCGCCGAGTTGGTGCCGACCTGCCAGATCACGATGTGGGCATGCTCGGGCTTCACGTCGGTCTTCATGCGGTCGACCATCTCGGCCGCGTCCTGGCCGCCGACGCCCTTGTTCCAGACATGGATCTTGATGCCCGGCATCGCCGCCTCGAGCTTCATCTTGAGCTGGGCGGGATAGGCGTACTGCGGGTTGGTGGTGCCGTAGCCCTGGGTCGAGGACGAGCCCATGGCGACGATGCGCAATTCGCGATCCTCGGCGACCGCGGTCTTGGCGATCTCCAGGGGATTGCCGAGGTCGAGCAACTCGCGGGCGGCGCGGCATTGCATCTCAGCGCCCGCGCCGGCCCTTCGACTGTGCCTTGAACCAGCTCGCCGTGTAGGCGAACAGCGACATGATGACGAGACCGGCAAGGCTCACGAGAAGCTGCGACACGATGGATTCTTCGTAGCGGGCAACGATGATGTGTGCGGTTACGGCAAGAAAGGTACCGAGACAGAATATCTGCAAAGAATGCTCGCCGCACCTGCGAATCGGCTGAAAGATGTGCCATTTCAGGAACCGGGCGTTTGGCCGCACGGCCAGCCGCACCATCCAGGCCAGCGCCAGGAAATGGACGAAGCGCAGGATGTCGAGGTTGGTCTTGTCGATCGGGTAGATCTGCCGGGCAAACCAGTCGGGAATGAGGCGCTCCAGGGAATTATAGTGCCAGGACAAGGCGATAAAGGCAGCAAATAACAAATAGAATGCGGCCAAGGCAGTCACCGTCCGCGACCAGCGGTCGAGCAGGGCGAGCCGCGGCGCCACCACCGCCAGCACCGCCCCGCTATAGAATACCACCTGCCAGGCCATCGGATTGAAGAACCAGACCTTGTCGTCGGGATAGCCCGGCAGGTTCCAGTTGAAGTGGCTGGTGACGGCGTAGAGGCCGATCGAGACCAGGATGACCGCCCATGGCCAGCGCATCAGCGCCGGCAGGGCGAACGGGAACGCCGCCAGCAGCACGATGTAGAGCGGCAGGACGTCGAGATTGACCGGCCGGAACTTGAGCAGCGCCGCCTCGAGGATCGCCTGATACGGGTTCTGGCCGAGGCCGAGGAGCTGCATCTCCTCGATCAGCTGCGGCGTGTCGCGGGCGATCGAGACGTAGGCGATCTGGGCGATGAAGGCGACGAACAGCAGGATGTGCGCGACATAGAGTTGCCAGACGCGGCGGTAGATCCGCACCGCCGCCCGCGGCCAGCCGGCCTTGAGCATCATGCGGCTGTAGGCGATCACCGCGGTGTACCCGGAGATGAAGACGAAGATCTCCGTGGCGTCGCTGAAGCCGTAGTTGCGCACCGTGAGCCAGCTCACGAGGTTGTCCGGGATGTGGTCGAGATAGATGAACCACAGCGCGAGCCCGCGGAAGAAATCGAGGCGCAGGTCGCGGCCGGGCGCGAGATAGGGAGGCACGGGTGCGGCTTCGTTCATTCGCAGCATTGGTATCGCAGGTGCGCGGCCTACGCTACGCTTGACGGGGGAGGAGCCATGACCAAGACACCGTTGCTGCTGGTCCCGGGCCTGCTGTGCTCGCCGCGGCTGTTCGCGCCGCAGGTCGCCGCGCTGAAAGACGTTGCGGACGTCGTGGTGCCGGACTGGCGCGAGGCGCCGCTGTCGATCTTCGACAGCTGGGAGAAGACCGCGCGCTGGGTGCTCGGCCAGATGCCGGCGGAAAGGTTCGCCCTGGCCGGCCTGTCGCTGGGCGGCATGATCGCGGTCGAGATCATGCAGATCGCGGCCGGGCGGGTGAGCAGGCTGGCGCTGCTCGACACCGGCATGCGCGCGCAGAACCCGACCGAGCAGGCGATCCGCCGCGCCCGCATCCGGCTCGCCGAGGAGGGCCATTTCGAGCTCGTGCTCGGCCTGCAGATGTCGCGCTTCATTCCGGCCTACCGCCTGTCCGACAAGCCGCTGGTCGACGCGGTGATGGCGATGTGCACCGAGACCGGCGTCGAGATCTACAAGCGCCAGGAGGAGCTGGCCGCGATCCGCGTCGACCGCCGGCCCGACCTGCCCAAGATCGCCTGCCTGACCATCGTGGTCTGCGGCCGCGACGACGCCGCCACGCCGCTCTTCATGTCGGAGGAGATCGCAGCCGCCATCGAAGGCAGTGAGCTGATCGTGATCGAGCAGTGCGGCCATCTCATCACGATGGAGAAGCCGGACGAGACGAACACGATCCTGCGGAAGTGGCTTTCCTAGAGCACGCTGGACCATTTTCGGCCGTTTATGCGGTTTTTGCCGGGAATTCCATTTTCCCGCCGGCGGATGGATCTGACATCGAAAGCTCCTGCACATGAAGATCGCGTGCAGGATAACGACGTCGTGTCGCGGTACCTATTATGGGCAATGGCTTCGAGAAAAAGAGGCTATTTACGGGCCTCGAATCGCCGGCCATTGCCCATAATGATCCCGCTGGGAGCGCCGCTTTCGAGTGCCGCTCACGCTCATGACGCGTATTGCCCCGGAATCGCGCCGCAGGCGGCATCGGGATTTTTGTCCGCCGCAGAAGAAAAATTATCGATCGACACCGCGTGCGGTGCTAGCCGATCACCTTCTTCTCGCGCAGCGCCTTCACGTCGGCGTCGGCCAGCCCCGCGATCTCCTTGAGCACCGTCTCGGTGTGCTCGCCGAGCGACGGCGGCGGGCGGCTGTCGTCGACCGGCGTGTCGGAGAAGCGGTAGTTCGAGCCGATCATCGGCACATCGCCGACCCGCCGGTGCTTGTAGGTCTTGAGCATGCCGCGGCGCTTGACCTCGGGCTCGTCGAGCGCCTCCTTCATGGTGCGGATCGGGCCGGCCGGGAGATGGCGCAGCTTCTGCGCCCAGTTCTCCTTGGTGTCGGTCTTGAGCACGTCTTCCATCATCTTGTTGAGCAGCGGCTTGTTGGCGACGCGCTCGGCGATGGTGGCGAAGCGCGGATCGGTCGCCCATTCGGGATGGCCCAGCGCCTTGCAGGTGTCGACGAACAGCTTCTGGTTGGCGACCGCCATGTAGATCTTGCCGTTCGCGGTCTCGAACGAGCCGTTGGGCGCCGAAGCAAAGTGGCTGTTGCCGGCGCGCTTGGGCTGGTCACCGCCGATCAGGTAGTACGAGCCCATGTTGCCAAGACAGGCGAGCGCGGTGTCGTACAGCGCGAGGTCGATGTGCTGACCCTTGCCGGTCGAGGTCCGGGCATAGAGCGCCGCGTTGATCGCCGCCACCGCATGGATGCCGGTCATGGTGTCGACGACGGCGATGGCGTGGCGCAGGCCTTCGCCGTTGGCCTCGCCGTTCACGCTCATCATGCCCGACTCGCCTTGCAGCACCGGATCGAAGCCCGGCCGGTCGGACAACGGGCCGGTCTGGCCATAGGCGGAGATCGAGACGTAGATCAGGCGGGGATTCTTCTCCTGCAGCTGGGCGTAGTGCAGCCCGTAGCGGTTCAGCACGCCCGGCCGGAAGTTCTGGATCA
>VBAF01000121.1 GCA_005884705.1 Alphaproteobacteria bacterium | reverse complement strand
CTCGATCATGCGACGGCGCAGGCTGGCGATCACCTGGCTGCGCAGCATGATGTTGCGGTGCAGCTTGTCCTTGCGCAGGTCGAGGAAGCGGTATTTCAGCCGCAGCTCCTCCGGCGTGGTGTCGTTCTCCTGATAGACCGGGATCGGCAGCGGGTCGGCCAGCGACTGCACGACCATGTCGGCGGCGTCGAGCTCGATCTCGCCGGTGGCGAGCCTGGGGTTGACCGTCGACTTCTCGCGCGCCACCACCTTGCCGGTCACCGTGACCACGCTCTCCGTACGCACCGCCTCGGCGGTCTTGAAGACCGGGCTGGAGGCGTCGATTACGACCTGGGTCACGCCATAGTGGTCGCGCAGGTCGATGAACAGCAGGTTGCCGTGGTCGCGCTTGCGCTGGACCCAGCCCGACAGGCGGGCCTCCTGGCCGACATGCTGGGGCCGCAATTGGCCGCAGGTATGGGTTCGGTAAACGGAGGACATCGCGATTTCCGGGGCTCGAATGGGCCGGCAAAAGGCACGGATCGTCGAGACAAGTCAAGGGAATCGGCCCTTTTCGTTCGCGGCAGCTTTGCCGGAGCCGGGTTGCCCGGTATAGAGCAATTCAATGAAGCTCATCACCACGACCGACGCGCTGGCGGCCTTCTGCAAGCCCCTGGCCGAGGCCGACTACGTCGCGGTCGACACCGAATTCATGCGCGAGCGCACCTATTGGCCCAAGCTCTGCCTGGCCCAGGTGGCTGGCGCCGACGAGGCCGCGGCGATCGATGCGCTCGCGGACGGCATCGACCTGTCCCCGCTCGACGAGCTGATGGCCAACCCCAAGGTGCTGAAGGTCTTCCATGCGGCCCGCCAGGACCTCGAAATCTTCTACCTGCGCATGAACAAGGTGCCGGGACCGCTGTTCGACACCCAGGTAGCCGCCATGGTGTGCGGCCATGGCGAGGCAGCGTCCTATGAATCGCTCGCCACCAAGCTGGCCAAGGCGCGCATCGACAAGTCGAGCCGCTTCACCGACTGGAGCCGCCGCCCGCTCAGCGAGCGGCAGATCACCTACGCCATCTCCGACGTCACCCACTTGCGCGTGGTCTACGAGCACCTGCGCCGCCAGCTCGAGAAGAGCGGCCGGCTGAGCTGGATCACCGAGGAGATGGCGGTGCTGAACGACCCCGCCACCTACCGCGCCGATCCCGAGCAGGCGTGGCGCCGGCTCAAGCCGCGCGGCGCCTCGCCGCGGCTGCTCGGCACGCTCAAGGAGGTCGCCGCCTGGCGCGAGCGCACCGCCCAGCGCATCGACATCCCGCGCCAGCGCCTGCTGCGCGACGAGCAGCTCCTGGAGATCGCGAGCCACGCGCCCAAGACGGTCGAGGAGCTGGCGCTGACGCGCGGGCTCGGCCGCGGCTTCGCCGAGGGCTGGCAGGGCCGCGAGATCCTCGAGGCGGTCGACAAGGCGCGCACGCTGCCGGAAGAGCAGCTGCCGTCGCGCGAGAAGCTGCCCGAGCAATTGCGCGCGCCCGGCGCGGTCGTCGACCTGCTGCGCACCCTGCTGCGTCTCAAGGCCGAGCAGGCCGGCGTCGCGGCGCGCCTGGTGGCGAGCGCCGACGAGATCGATCGACTCGCCGCCGGCAAGCGCGACGTCCACGTGCTGCACGGCTGGCGTAACGAGATCTTCGGCAAGGATGCCGTCGCCCTGCTCGAAGGCCGGCTGGCGCTGTCGCTGAAGGGCGACCATCCGCATCTGATCCCGGTAGCGTCGACGTAGGCCGGGCGCCCGCCCCCAACATCAAGCCGTGACGATCACCGACTTGAGGTCGAATGCCTCGGCGGCGCTTTCGAGCCTTCGCGCGGTGACGTCGCCCAGGCTGCGCTCGACCTGCGGCAGCAGTCCCGGCGCGCCGCCGGACAGGTTGTAGGCGAGCCTGAGGCAGGCGCCGAGCCGGCGGGCGAAGCTGCGGCCCTTGCCGTCCGCCAGGCGCAGCGCGGTGTCGAGCATGCCCGACTTGGAATCGCTCTTGTAGCGATAGGCCATGGTCATCGCGAGGATCGCGCGCTCGCGGTGGCTCATGCCCGGCGCCGGCAGATGCAGCACGCGGATATAGGCCTGCTCGGCGCGATAGTCGGGATGGTCGTTCCAGGAGATGTCGCTCAGATGACAGGCGGCGATGCGCAGGATGCGCTCGGCCTCGGTCTCGCCGCCGAAGATCGGCGTCAGCCAGTCGAAGATCTCCGACGGCGACAGATCGAAGCGGCGCCAGCCCGCGCCCTGCTCCTCGGCGAAGGCGATCAGCGGATGGCGCGCGCGCTCCGCCTCGTCGAGCCGCGAATAGTAGAAGCCTTCGCGCAGGCCGAAGGCGGAGAACACCACGTTGCGCGGCTTGAGCGCCGCCAGCAGCCGGTCGAGCGCCAGGCAAGCGAGCGGCAGGGTGTCGACGCGCCGGCGCGACACGCCGGGCATCTTCTCGAGCGACTTCGGACTCTGCACCGCGATCAGCCGCGCCACCGCGCGCGCCTCCTCGGCCGGAATGTCGTACTGGTGGATGATGTGCAGCGGATAGCCCGCCTGCTCCATGTGCAGCCGCGCGAAGGAGCGCCAGGCGCCGCCGACGGCATAGAAGGTCTTGCCGGTCTGCTCGCGCAGCCAGCGCACCTCCTCGATCGCGTCGACCACGGCGCGCTTGGGATCGCTCTTGCCCGAGGACATCAGGCGCAACGGCCCGATCGGCAAAGTGGTCGATTCGCCGATGCGGCCCTGGCCCAGCGCCACCAGCTCGAGGCTGCCGCCGCCCAGGTCGCCCATCACGCCCGAGGCGTCGGGCATGCCGCACATCACGCCGTAGCCCGAGTAGCGGGCCTCGTCCTGGCCGCTCACGATGTGCGCCTTGATACCCGGCCGGCTGGTGAGTTCGCGCATGAACTGCGCGCCGTCGGCGGCGTCGCGCACCGCCGCGGTCGCCAGCAGATCGAGCGACGTCACCTTCATGTTGTGGGCGAGCGTGGCGAAGCGGTCGATGTTGGCGAGCGCCATCTCGACGCCCTGCGGGTTGAGTTGGCCGGTCGCGTCGAGACCGCGGGCGAGGCCGCACAGCACCTTCTCGTTGAATACCGGCAGCGGGGCGCGGCTGGCGCGCTCATACACGACCAGTCGGATCGAATTGGAGCCGACGTCGATGATGCCGACGCGCCCCGGCCCGAGACGGCCATGATCCGCGGCGCCGCCCGCTCCGCCCGTCTCTATGGTCCGTTCGCCGTCCATGTGCGCACCCGTCTAGCCGAAACCCGGCGGGATTGCAGCGTCGATTTGGACGCCGCCTGTGGCTTTGTCAGGAACGGCTTTGTCAGCCCTCGGCCTTGTCAGGAACTGAGAACCAGCCGCGGCACCGCGCCACTCAGCCGCAGCGCGCTGCCGCGGCCGGAGAGCGACGGGTTGGTCATGAAATAGTGATGGGCGATGAAAGGTTCCTTGCCCGGCTGCGGCCGCACATAGGTGCCGTCGGCCGCCATGATCCAGCTCTGGCCGTCATCCTTGAGGTTGGCGACCATGATCTGATCGAGCACCTGTTCGTGCACCGTCGGATTCTCGACCGGGCACAGCAGCTCGACCCGCCGGTCGAGATTGCGCGGCATCCAGTCGGCCGAGGAGAGGAACACCTTGGCCTCCGCCGAGGGCAACGCCTTGCCGTTGCCGAAGCAGACGATGCGCGCATGCTCGAGGAAGCGGCCGATGATGCTCTTGACCCGGATGTTGTCGCTCAGGCCCGGCACGCCGGGCCGCAGGCAGCAGATGCCGCGGACCACCAGGTCGACATGCACGCCCGCCATCGAGGCGGCGTACAGCCGGTCGATCATCTGCGGATCGACCAGCGAGTTGAGCTTGGCCCAGATCGCCGCCGGCTTGCCGGCGCGCGCCTTGGCGATCTCGCTGTCGATCAGGGTGTAGAGATCGGCGCGCAGCGTGACCGGGGCGAAGGAGATCTTCTCCATCTTCTCCGGCCGCGCATAGCCCGTCATGTAGTTGAACAGGCGGGCGGCGTCGCGGCACATCGCCGGATCGCAGGTGAAGAACGACAGGTCGGTGTAGATGCGCGCGGTGATCGGATGGTAGTTGCCGGTGCCGAAATGGACGTAGGTCCGGATCGCCTGCGCCTCGCGCCGCACCACCATCGACACCTTGGCGTGGGTCTTGAGGTCGATGAAGCCGTAGACCACCTGGACGCCGGCGCGCTCGAGATCGCGCGCCCAGCGGATGTTGGCTTCCTCGTCGAAGCGCGCCTTGAGCTCGACCAGCGCCGTCACGGTCTTGCCGGCCTCGGCCGCCGAGATCAGCTCCTTGACGATGGGAGAGTCGGCGGAGGTGCGGTAGAGCGTCTGCTTGATCGCGACCACGGCCGGATCGCGCGCGGCCTGGCGCAGGAACTGCACCACCACGTCGAAGCTTTCGTAGGGATGATGGACGACGATGTCCTTGGCGCGGATGGCGGCGAAGCAGTCGCCGGCGAAGTCGCGGATGCGCTCGGGAAAGCGGGCGTTGTAGGGCGTGAAATTGAGGTCGGGCCGATCGTCGACGATCACCGCCTTGACGTCGCCGATGTTCAGCATGCGGTCGAGCTCGAACACGTGGACGATCTGGCCGGCGATCTCGAGCTGGTCGAACAGGAAGTCGCGCAACTCGGCCGGCATGTGCGCGTCCAGCGAGATCGAGATCAGGTCGCCGCGTCGGCGCCGCTTCAGCGCGCTCTCGTAGAGCAGGACGAGATCCTCGGACTCCTCGTTGATCTCGACGTCGCTGTCGCGGATCAGGCGGAAGAAGCCGCGCTTCTTGACCTCGTAGCCGGGAAACAGGCGCGGCAGGAAGATCGCGATCAGCTCTTCCAGCGGCAGGAAGCGGATGCCGCTGCCCGGCAGGCGCACGAAGCGGTCGACCTGCGGCGGCAGCGGCAGGAGCGCCATCAACGGCCGCTTGTCGTCCTTGCGCTGCAGCTTGAAGATCGCCGAGAAGCCGCCGTTGGGAATGAAGGGGAAGGGATGCGCCGGATCGACTGCGAGCGGCGTCAGGATCGGGAAGACCTGGTCGATGAAGTAGGTCTCGAGCCAGATACGCTCGGCGGCGGTGAGCTCGTGGCCCTTCAGGACGGCGATACCCGCCTCGCGCAACTCGCCCTGCAGGCTGCCCCAGACGCGCTGCTGCTCGGCCATCACGACCGAGGCGCGCTCGCGGATCGCGGCCAGCTGCTCACCGGGGGTGAGGCCGTCGTCGCTCAGCAGGGTCGCCCGGTTGGGCAGCATGTCGACCAGGCCGGCGACCCGGACCATGTAGAATTCGTCGAGATTGACCGCCGAGATCGACAGGAAGCGCACCCGCTCGAGCAGCGGATGGCGGGCGTTGCTGGCTTCCTCGAGCACGCGGCTGTTGAACGCCAACCACGACAGTTCGCGGTTGATGAAGCGTCGGGGGCTGTCAGCCGTTACGGCGCCAGCCACCTCGGAAGATAGGGCGTCCATGGGCGGTGCGTTTTCGGTTATTCACAGGGACGGTATCGTCTCAACATGACGGTGTCATGGCATTTCACTAAACAACTGTTTCCAAAGGATTTTCCGAGGTCTCTGCAGTGAAGATCATTCTCCTCCTGCGCCATGCGAAATCGGCCTGGGGCCAGCCTGGACTGGACGACCATGAGCGGCCGTTGAACAAGCGCGGCGAGCGGGCGGCCGAGGCGATGGCCGAGCACATCGTCCACAACGCCCCCCGGCCCGATCTGATCCTGTGCTCCACGGCCCTGCGGACGCGCCAGACGCTGGCGCCGCTGGTCCACCGCCTGGCCAGCCCCGCCCCGCCGATCGCGCTGGAAAAGGGCCTGTACCTCGCCTCCAAGCCGGCCCTGCTGGTGCGCCTGCGGGCCGTGCCGGACGAGGTTCGCACCGTCCTGCAGATCGGCCACAACGAAGGCATCGGCGAGCTGGCGGGGGCGTTGGCCGGCCCGGGCGACCCGGCCGCCCTCGACCGGCTGCATGAGAAGTTCCCGACCGGGGCGCTGGCCACTTTCGAGGTCGCGGATGGACCCTGGCGCGACCTGGCGCCAGGCGCAGGCAAACTCGTCGCCTTTATCCGCGCGCGCGATCTATTGCCGGAGTAAAGCGCGCTTGGGCGCGCGCCACTGGAGTAGCCCCCCAGCAAAACCCTAGTAGGTGCCGGGGTACTGGCCGCCGTCCATCAGGATGTTCTGGCCGGTCATGTAGCCGGCATGCACGCTGCACAGGAACGCGCACATCATGCCGAACTCCTCGGCGGTGCCGAAGCGGCCGGCGGGATGGGCCTTGGCGCCCGCGGCATACTCCTCCTCGAAGCTCTTGCCGGCGCTCGCCGCACGCACCTTGACGGTGCCACGCAGGCGATCGGTGTCGAACGGGCCGGGCAGCAGGCCGTTGATGGTGACGCCGTGGCGAATCGTGGTGCGCGCCACGCCGGCGACGAAGCCGGTGAGGCCCGAGCGCGCGCCGTTGCTCAAGCCGAGAATGTCGATCGGCGCCTTCACCGAGCTCGAGGTGATGTTCACGATGCGGCCGAAGCCGCGCTTCATCATGCCGTCGACCGTCGCCTTGATGAACTCGATCGGCGTCAGCATGTTGGCGTCGATCGCCTTGATCCAGGCGTCGCGATTCCAGTCGCGGAAGTTGCCGGGCGGCGGGCCGCCGGCGTTGTTGACCACGATGTCGGGCTCGGGACATGCCGCCAGCACCTGCTTGCGGCCGTCCTCCGTCGTGACGTCGACCGCGACCGCCGTCACCTTCACGCCGTGCTTCTTGCGGATCTCCTCCGCCGTCGCCTCGAGCTCGGACTTGGTGCGCGCATTGATGACGAGGTCGACGCCCTCGCCCGCCAGCGCCATCGCACAGCCCTTGCCCAAGCCCTTGCTCGCCGCGCAAACGATCGCCTTGCGGCCCTTGATGCCCATATCCATTGCGTTGCTCCTTATCGATTACTGAACGCGCGTCCAGACCTGCGTCTCGCCGAACAGCGGCGTCCCGACATAGCCGCGCAGGCGCAGCTTGCCGTCCGGCTGCAGGCTGATGTTGGCGGTATAGGTCTTGCCGTTCTCGCCGTTGTAGATGTGGCCGTCCTCGAAGCTGTTGGGATCGCTCGTCTTCTTGAAGCCCCAGATCAGCGGCATGCCGATCACCTTGCGGTTGCGCAGCGCCGCGTTCTCGTTGCGGTAGTCGGTCGCCGCATCCGGCGCCACGACCTGGCCGTCGGGCCCCTTGGGATTGATCAGCCCGACGATGGTACCGCACACCGGCCCGTTCTTGGCATCGGCACAGGGCTCGATCTTGACCTGCGCCACGCCGGAGGCGGTGAGCCAGGTGCCCATCACGCCCGGCTGCTGCGCCGACGCCTGCGCGGCCAGCAGCGCCATCGAAGCCAGCACCAGCGACCGTCTCATGATGTTCTCCCCGAGAGTTCCGTCAGCACATCAGCCGCCAGCCGCCGATCGATCTCGCGCCGCTCGCTGAGCGCGCGCTGGTCGAGCGCGGCGACGACCCTGCGAGCCGTTTCCGCCGAGCGCTCCATGCGCGCCACCAGATACTGCACGACGCCGGGCCCGGCATGCAATTGCCGGTCGCCGAGCTGTTTCAGGATGATCGAGCCGAGCAGTTCGTCGTCGGGCGGCGCGACGGCGATGGTCGGCGCAGCACGCAGGCGTGACGCCAGGTCGGGCAGCGCGATGCGCCAATGCGCCGGCGGCAGCTCGGCGACCAGCAGCAGATGGGCCCGCCGCTCGCGCATCAGGTTGTAGAGATGGAACAGCGCGCGGTCGGGCGCGCGGTCGGCATGGTCGACCAGGATCGCCGGGTGCGCCTCGGCGAGCGCGGTCAGGTCGGGAACGCTCTTGCCCTCGAGGTCGGGGGCGTCGAGCACGACGGCACCGGCGCGCGCGGCCCAGATGCGCCCAAGGTGGGTCTTGCCGCTGCCGGCGGGCCCGCTCAGCGCCAGCGCTGGCGCGGGCCAGTCGGGCCAGCGGTCGAGCCAGGCCAGCGCCTCGCGGTTGCCGTCGCCCACCACGAAATCCTCGCGCGCGAAGGTCGGCGGCGGCAGCGCCAACTCGAAGGTGAGCTGCTTGACCATGGTCAGCCGGTCGGGCTGCCGCGATAGAAGCTGCTGGCGTGGTAGCGGCCCATCAGGTGGCGCGCGACCACGCCGACCACGGCCGCTACCGGTACAGCGATCAGCACGCCGGTGAAGCCGAGCAGCGAGCCGCCGGCCAGCAGCGCGCACATCGCCATCACCACGTCGACCGCGACCACGAACGGCAGCAGGATGTCGTTCAACAGCCACAGCAGCAGGAGGAAGCCGGCGGCGACGCCGATCCAGAAGCGCCAGCGGGTCACCGCACCTGCAGGCGCCACTTTTCGGCATCCCTCTCGAGCTGCAGACCGGCCTGCATCAGCACTTTCTGGAGCTGCTCGGCGGAGCCGTAATAGTCGAGATGCAGCTCGGCGCGGTCGGCTTCGAGGGTGCGCACCGACACGGTCCTGATCGCCGGGATCGCACCCAGCCGCTGGCGCACCTGCACCCAGTCGGCGAGCGCCCGCAGCGGCACCACGACGTCGAGGCCGGCCTGCTGGTCGCGCCGCACCGTGGCGAGCCCGCGCCAGTCCTCGTCGAGCTTGGCGTGGATCTTCTTCGCTGCGTCGGCGAGCTGGCTCGAGTCCGGCACGCTGAGCGTCATCACCTCCGAGCGCGCGCCGGTCTGCATGTCGTAGCGCACGCCACCCAGCTTGATCGGGCCTGCCTTGTCGCCCTCGGCGATCGCCACGATCAGTGTCGGCGCGCGGTAGCGCTCGTTGAGCCGGGCGAGCGCGCTGACGTCGCCGACATAGGCCTGCTCGACCGTCATCGCATCCTGGTCGAGCTGGTCGCCGCGTATCAGCGCCAGCGGCACGGCGGTGCCGAGCGTGTCGAGCCCGCCCCACGCATCGCGCCACGCATTGCGTTCGTCGAGCGCCTGCAGGCCGTCCTTGTCCTTCCACAGCGCAATCACCAGCGCGGCGCGCGCCACCGTCTCGGCGATCGAGATGCCGGCCTCGCCGAGCCACTGCTTGACCGGCTCGGCGCTGAACACCACGCCGAGCGTGCCGATATAGCGGTTGCCGGCGGTCCGCTCGCGGGCGAACTCGACGCCGCGCACCATGCCGTCGAGCCGCTGGTCGCTGACCGGCGGCACCTTGGCGCGGTCCTCCGCCGGCACCATGCGCTCGACCAGCAGCCTGACCGCCTTCTGCCGTGCCTCGCGGATCGCCTGCTGGCGCGCCTGCACCGCATCGGCGCCGCTCACGTCGACGTCGATGCCGCCGATCGTGTAGGTATTGCCGCTGGCGATCTGCGCCCGCACCGACAGCGGCACGGCAACCGGCGCCAGCGCCATCAGCACGACGAAGATCGTGGAAAAAATGCGGGCTGACGGCATTGCGGGAGTCCGGTACTGGGCTATGGTCATTTCTATCTACCACGAATGAGCCCGGCTTGAAGCACAACAACCCCCCGCTGACCTACAAGGAAGCGGGCGTCGACATCGACGCGGGCGACGCGCTGGTCGAGCACATCAAGCCGCTCGCCAGGAGCACGGACCGTGCGGGCGTGATGGGCGGGCTCGGCGGCTTCGGCGGCCTGTTCGATCTCAAGGCGGCGGGCTTCAAGGATCCGATCCTGGTGTCGGGCACCGACGGCGTCGGCACCAAGCTCAAGGTCGCGATCGAGGCCGGCATCCCCGACACGGTCGGCATCGACCTGGTGGCGATGTGCGTCAACGACATCGTCGTGCAGGGCGCCGAGCCGCTCTTCTTCCTCGACTATTACGCGACCGCGAAGCTCGAGGTCGAGACCGGCCGCCGCATCGTCGCCGGCATCGCCGAGGGCTGCCGCCGCGCCGGCTGCGCGCTGATCGGCGGCGAGACCGCCGAGATGCCCGGCATGTACGCCGCGGGCGACTACGATCTCGCAGGCTTCGCGGTCGGCGCGGCCGAGCGCGATCAGCTGCTGCCGCGCGCCGGCATCGCGGTCGGCGACGTGGTGCTCGGGCTCGCCTCGAGCGGGCTGCACTCCAACGGCTTCTCGCTGGTCCGCAGGGTCCTCGAGCGCGAGCCGCACGACATCGCCAGCGTGCTCGAGCCGACGCGGATCTACGTCAAGCCGCTGCTGCAGGCGATCCGCGGCACCGGCGCGATCAAGGGGCTGGCGCACATCACCGGCGGCGGCTTGCCGGGCAACGTGCCGCGCTGCCTGCCCGACGGCCTGCGCGCCCGGCTCGATGCGCGGCGCTGGAAGGCACCGCCGGTATTCGGCTGGCTGCAGCGCGCCGGCAACGTGCCGACCGACGACATGCTGCGCACCTTCAACTGCGGCCTCGGCATGGTCGTCGTGGTCGGCAAGGGCGACGTCGGCAAGGTCACCGGCGCGCTGCTGGCCGCGGGCGAGACGGTGCGCGAGGTCGGCGTCATCGAGCGCGCGCCGGCCGACGAGGCCGACTGCGTCGTCGACAACGCCGACAGCCTATGGCGAAGCTGAAGGTCGGCATCCTGATCTCCGGCCGCGGCAGCAACATGGCCGCGCTGATCGAGGCCGCGCGCGACCCGACCTATCCGGCGGAGATCGCCTGCGTCGTCAGCAAGATCGCACACAAGGACTTCGCCGACCGCGAGAGCTTCGACCGCGCGGTGTCGGCCGAGCTCGAGAAGCACGGCGTCGGGCTGGTCGCGCTGGCGGGCTTCCTGCGCATCCAGAGCCCGTGGTTCCCGCAGCATTGGGCGGGACGGATCATCAACATCCATCCCTCGCTGCTGCCGGCGTTCAGGGGCCTGCACGTGCAGCAGCAGGCGATCGATGCCGGCGTGCGGGTGAGCGGCTGCACGGTGCATCTGGTGACGCCGGAACTCGATGCCGGGCCGATCATCGCCCAGGCCGCCGTGCCGGTGCTGGCGGGCGACACCGCGGACACGCTGGCTGCGCGCATCCTGCGCCAGGAGCACCGCTTGTATCCTCTGATCGTGCGCTGGTTCGCCGAAGGCCGCATCGGCCTGAAGGACGGCAAGGTCGAGCTGGCCGGTGTG
>VBAF01000120.1:27818-28223 GCA_005884705.1 Alphaproteobacteria bacterium | reverse complement strand
CGGCATAGATGCCCTTCAGCACGTAGGCGGCCGGAATGCTCGCGCCGTAGCTCAGCAGGCCGCCGGCCTCGACATAGGCGCGCTGATTGTAGACGGCCGGGACCCGGTGCCTGGCAGCGAAACTCACCAGACGGTCGACATAGGTCGCGTTGGCAAAGGCGATCATCGCCCCCTTTTTCTCGGCGAGTGCCGCATAGGCAGCCTCATGCTCGGTGTCGCTTTCGACCGTGAGGAGAGTGATCTCGACTCGTGCCCCCGCGTTCGATGCCTTGATCTCCTGGATGACTCTTTGAGCGACCGCGGGTGCCTGCCCGGTCGCGAGCAGGGCGATCGTCCTCGCGGCGGGAACCAGTTCGGTCAGAAACTGGAAGGCCTTGACGAGCGTCTCGGTGGCGAACTGGCTGA
>VBAF01000120.1:18882-27813 GCA_005884705.1 Alphaproteobacteria bacterium | reverse complement strand
GGGCGAGATTGTCGACCAGCCCGTCGGCGATCGCGTTGCTGGCATGGAAGACGATGGGGATCGTCGACGTTGCGGCCTTGGCCGACACGGCGGTCGAGGTGCCTCCCTCGTTGACCAGGACATCGACGGGTAGCGCGACCAGTTCCGCCGCGAGCCTGGGCAGTCGATCGGGCTGGTTGCGCGCCCACCTGTACTCGACCCTGATGTTCTGGCCGTCGACGAAGCCTTCTTGTCGGAGGCCGCGGAAGAACATCGCCAGATTGAGGGCGATCGCGCGATCTTCGGGATAGCCTGCGCCCAGGATGCCGATGACCGGCATCCGGCGTTGTGCCCGCACGGCGGCCGACAGCGAAACCGCCGAGCCCGCGGCAAGCGCCAGCACATTGCGCCGTCTCATTCGATCACCTCGCCGGCGGATCGTATGGTACGAATGGACAAAGTAAAAGAAGGGAAGGAAACCGCGATGCCAATGCCCGACACCGATACCTCGAGCCCGAAGTACCTGCGCGACAAGTACGCCATCGTGGGCGTCGGCGAGACGACCTATACAAGGGGCTCCGGCGTCACCACGCGCGCGCTCGGCACCTGGGCGGTGCGCAACGCGATCGAGGATGCCGGGCTGAAGGCCTCGGACGTCGACGGGATGCTGAGCTACCAGTCGGGCGATTCGACCTTCTCGACTTTCATCGCCGGCGACCTGGGCCTGCGGCTCAATTTCTACATGGACGTGTTCGGCGGCGGCTCGTCGACCGAGGCGCTGGTCGGCATGGCGATGGGGCTGATCGAGGCCGGCATGTGCAGGACCGTGGCGATCTTCCGCGCCATGAACGGCTTCAGCCAGGTCCGCATCGGCGGCACCGGCGCGCGCGCCGCGGCGCCGATCATGGGCGACGCGCTGCACGGCCGCACCTATGGCTGGCAGAGCGCCGGCCAGATGTTCGCGCCGACCTTCATGCGCCACATGCACGACTACGGCACCAAGCCCGAGCAGGTGGCGCACGTGAAGCACTTCCATTCTTGCCACGCCTCGAACAATCCCAAGGCCTTCTACAAGAAGCGCTACTCGGTCGACGAGGTGTTGAACAGCCGTATCATCTGCAAGCCGTTGCACCTGCTCGACTGCTGTGTCGAGACCGACAACGGCACCGCGATCATCGTCACCTCGGCCGAGCGGGCGCGCAACCTGCGCCAGCATCCCGTGCTGATCCGCGGCGTGGTCGGCCGCTGCAGCAAGCCGCGCACCGACATGCACTACCAGACCGGTCCGATCTCGACCGTCGCGGGCCACTACGCCAAGGACATCCTGTGGCCCAACTCGGGCGTCGGGCCGGAGGACATCGACCTCACCGGCTCCTACGACGCCTTCACCTTCACCACCATGCTGCAGCTCGAGGATTACGGCTTCTGCAAGAAGGGCGAGGGCGGCGACTACGTCAGCAACGGCACGATCAAGCTGGGCGGCAAGCGGCCGAACAACACCAGCGGCGGTCATCTCTGCGAAGGTTATACGCACGGTGTCAACATGGTGGTCGAGAACGTGCGCCAGCTCCGCCACGACGTCGACGATTACTGTCCGATCGGGCCCGACGGCAAGCGGCAACACACCTACGACTATCGCGAGGGCGGCTGCCGGCAGGTGAAGAATGCGGAACTGTCGGCCAACCTGGGCTGGGCCAATCCCGGCACCGGCTCGGCCATGGTCATGCGGCGCGGCTGAAGGGGAGGACACGATCATGGCAATCCAGGCCACCTATCTCGACATGCCGCTGGCGATCGACGATCTCGACGTCGAGAACCTCGCCTACTTCAAGCACTGCGCGGCGCACGATTTCCGCCTGCAGCGCTGCACCAAGTGCAACCTGCTGCGCTATCCGCCGACCACCGCCTGCCCGTGGTGCATGAACCCGAAGTCCGACTGGGTGCCGGTCGAGGCCAAGGGCGCGGTGCATTCCTACACCGAGGTCCATCACGCCATTCAGCCTGCCTTCAAGGCGCACACGCCCTATCTCGTGCTGCTGGTCGACCTCGACACCCAGAAGGGCAAGCCGACCAAGGACGAGGCGCTGCGGGTGATGGGCAACCTCACCACGCCCGACGGCAAGCTGGCACCGGCCGACATGGTGAGGAAGGTCGGCATCGGCACGCGCATGCGCATGGTGTTCGCCGACGCGGGCCCCGGGATCGCGATCCCGCACTGGACGATCGACGAGGCCGCGCAACAGCCTGCCAAGCCGTGGCGTTATCCGCAGGAATGAACAAGGCCCCATGAGCGAGGATTGGGGCTTCCTGCGCGCCTGCGATCTCGCGCGCACCGCCGACGAGAGCTTCCATCTCTCGTGGATCGCCGAGATCGAGGCGGCATGGCAGAACGCCGACCTCGATCACGGCAGCTTCGGCTTCATCCTCGCCATGGCCGACGGCCGGCGCCTCTATTGGCTGTACACGGCCGAAGACGCGGGGGCCGGCCGGCCCGAGGATCTCGAGGTCGCCGAGCTCGGCCCCGGCGACATGCCGGAGCCCGGCGCCGGCGCCTGGTCGCGGCCCGACGCACTCAACAAGCACCTCGCAGTGCTACAGCGGCTGACATAGACTGGCGGCCACTTCCTACTGTCCGTAAGCGCACACGTAGAGTCTCCGTCGAGTTCCCGAGAACTTGGAGGGGTGAATGACGCGCAGGCATGCGGTCCTTCTGGCGAGCGCACTCGTGCTGCTAGGGCTCGTCGCGACGCCGAGAGTCGCCGCAGCCCAGAAGCCGGGCGGGGTGATGAAGGTCTACTTCTTCGACAGTCCGGCCACCATGTCGATCCACGAGGAGAGCACCATCGCGGGCCAGGGCCCGATGATGGGCGTGTTCAACAACCTCGTGATGTACGACCCCAACGTGCCGCAAAGCGGGCTCAGGTCGATCGTGCCCGATCTCGCGACGACCTGGTCGTGGGACGAGCCGCGCACCAGCCTCTCCTTCAAGCTGCGCAGCGGCGTCAAATGGCACGACGGCAAGCCGTTCGGTGCGCGCGACGTCAAATGCACCTTCGATCTGCTTCAGGGCCAGCCGCTCAATGGCGAGACCCTGCGGGTCAATCCGCGCAAGGCGTGGTACGGCAACCTCGCCGAGGTCGTGGTCAAGGCCGACGACGAGGTGGTCTTCCGGCTGAAGCGCTCGCAGCCCGCCTTCATCGCCCTGCTCGCCTCGGGCTTCACGCCGATCTATCCCTGCCACGTGGCACCAGCCGAGATGCGGCGGCGGCCGATCGGCACCGGGCCGTTCCGCTTCGTCGAGTTCAAGCCCAACGAGACGATCCGGGTCGCGCGCAACAAGGACTACTGGAAGAAGGACCGGCCGTGGCTCGACGGCATCGAGTACAAGATCATGAAGAACAGCTCGACCGGCATGCTGTCCTTCGTCGCCGGCACGGTCGACATGACCTCGCCTTACTTCCTGCAGGTGCCGGTGCTGAACGACATCCGGGCGCAGGCGCCCAACGCGGTCTGCAAGCTGATGGCGACCAACGTGCAGCGCAACGTGCTGATCAACCGCGAGGCGTTGCCGTTCAACAAGCCGGAGCTGCGCCGCGCGGTGGCGCTCACCATCGACCGCAAGGCCTTCATCGACACGCTGACCCAGGGTGCGGGCACGATCGGCGGCGCGCTGCTCGCCCCGCCCGAGGGCATCTGGGGCATGCCGCCCGAGGTGGTGAACAAGCTGCCGGGCTACAATCCCGACGTCGCCACCAACCGCGCCGAGTCACGCAAGATCATGGAGGCGGCAGGCTACGGGCCGAACAACAAGCTCAAGCTCAAGGTCACGACGCGCAACCTCTCGGTCTATCGCGATCCCGCCGTGATCCTGATCGATCAGCTGAAGCAGATCCACATCGACGCCGAGCTCGAGCCGATCGACACCACGGCGTGGTTCCCCAAGGTGCGCCGGCACGACTACACGATGGGCGCCAACCTCACCGGCAACGGGATCGACGACCCCGACCAGGCCTTTTACGAAGGCTATACCTGCGGCTCGGAGAACAACTACGACGGTTACTGCAACCCCGAGATCGAGAAGGCGATTGACGCCCAGTCGATGGAGGCCGACCAGGAGAAGCGCAAGCACATGGTCTGGGACATCGAACGGCGGCTCGCCGAGGACGTCGCCCGGCCGGTGCTCTACCACAACCGCTCCGGCACCTGCTGGCAGTCTTACGTCAAGGGCTACACGCCGATGATCAACAGCATCTACAACGGCATGCGCATGGAGGAGGTCTGGCTCGACCGCTGAATCAGCGGCGCTACCGTCAGCCGCGCGGCGGCAGGGTGAAGCCGTTGTTGCGCAGCAGCCGCTCGAGCACGGGGATCGCCCCGGCCGGCTGGCCCTGACGGCACTGCGCCGAGGCGACTTGGCCCTCGAGGCTGCCGCCGGGAGTGCCGCGGACGGACGCGATCTCGGAGCGGCCGAGGTAGCGGTCGTACAGGTCGGCGAGGCGATTGCAGTAGGCGAGATCGCCCGCCGGCGATTGGGCCAAAGCGGTCGCGGGCAGCAGGATGGCCAGGAAGACGAGGATACGCATTGCCGCGACTATACCTGAGCCATGAGCTTGCGCACCGCGTAGACGATCAACAGCGCGAGACCCGCCAGGTTCACCGGCGCCGAGCCGACATAGAGCCAGAGCGCGAGATAGAGCGACGACATCACCAGCGTGATAGCCGTCACACGCGCGCCGAAGGCGGTGAATTCGACGAACGAGATGCGCTGGCCGTCCTTCTCGGCGAGGCCGGTCACCGTGACGTTGGCCGAGGCGCCGATCAGCGTGCCGTTGCCGCCGAGGCAGGCGCCGAGCGCCAGCGCCCACCACAGGACCTGGCCGTCGGGGCCGGCGTGCAGCCACTCGAGCAGGCTCGCCACCAGCGGGATGGTGACGGCGGTGTAGGGGAAACAGCGCCGCGACCAGCAGCGTGGCGGTGGGCGACAGGTCCGCGTCCTTCGAGATCCGGCCGACCGTCCAAGCCATCGCCTGGGCCAGACTCTCGATCAGGCCGGTCGAGACCGCGGCGCCGACCAGGATGAACAGGAAGATGAAGAAGGCCAGCGTCGGCCATTCGATGTCGCGCTCGAGGATGGCGAGCACGCCGTGCTGGCGTTCCTCGGCGGTCGGCTTGTGCTCCCGGAGATAGTAGTAGTCCTGAGCGAACAGCACGGCGGCGACGCCGATCACCGCCGGCACCGCGACCGGCATGTGGGTCAGCGAATGGGTCAGGAAGCCCGCCAGGATGGCGATCGAGATCCAGCCGGTGGCGCGCAGCAGCGGCAGGTTGGTCAGTGTGGCCCCCGAGGCCGTCACGTCGGCGCGGTGTGCCGGATCCACGGGGTAATAGCGCCGGCTGTACCAGACCAGCACCGCGAGCATCAGCAGGCAGGGCACGGTGAGGTGCTCGATGAACGACAGGAAGCTGAGGCCGCTCCTCGGATCGGCGCCGATCAGCACATTGGGCGGATCGCCGATCAGGGTGGCGGTGCCGCCGATATTGGCCGCCATGACCATCGGCAGCAGGAAGGAAGAGGGGCTGATCTTGAGCCGGCGCGCCATCGAGGCGGCCATCGGATAGGTGAAGATCACCGTCGTCACGTTGTCGAGCAGCGCCGATAGGATGCCGGTGAACCAGATCACGAAGGAGAGGGCGCGGTTCGGCTGGCCCTGGCTGCGCACCAGCAGCCGGTCGACCATCCAGGGGAAGACGTTGGTGGTCTTGAGCACGCCGACCAGCGCCATCATGGCGAACAGCAGCAGGATGACGTTGAGGTCGACGGCGCGGCTCGACGCCTCGAACGAGATCAGCCGCCATGGCGTGAAGTAGGAGATCAGCCAGACCAGCGCGACCGCGCCCAGCGGCACCAGCACGCGGTGCACCCGGTCGGCCGCGAGCAGGGCGAACACGCCGACCAGGATGGCGGCGACGATGAGCTGGCTCGTGATATCGCGGGTCGAGTCGAAGCCTTCCACCGGTCAGACCTTGAGGGCGGCGCGGGTCCGGATGGCGGCCATCGTGACGACGCCGCTGCCGGCGACCCAGGCCGCGTCGGCGCCGGCGGCCAGCAGGATCGACAGCACGTCGCGCAGCGATGTAGCGGCAGCGACGGTCGGCGCGCCGGCCGGCGCCTCGCCCGGTGCTGCGATGTCGCCTGCCGAGGCGAGCGCCAGCCGCTTCAGCGCGCGGTCGGCGCCGACGAAATCGGCGACGAAGGCGTTGGCCGGCGCCGACAGGAGCTGCTCGGGCGGCGCGCATTGCACCAGGCGGCCGTCCTTCATGATGGCGACCAGGTCGCCCATGCGGATCGCCTCGTCGATGTCGTGGGTGACGAAGATCACCGTCTTGGCGAGCTGGCGCAGGATCGCGCCGAACTCGGCCTGCAGGTTGGCGCGCACGATCGGATCGACCGCGCCGAACGGCTCGTCCATCAGCATCACCGGCGGGTCCGCCGCCAGCGCCCGCGCCACGCCGACCCGCTGGCGCTGGCCGCCCGAAAGGTGGCGCGGATGGCGGTCGAGGAACTGCGCCGGCTCGAGCCCGACCAGCGTCAGCATCTCCGCGACCCGCGGCTTGATACGCTCGGCCGGCCAGCCGAGCAGCTGCGGCACGGTCGCCACGTTCTGGGCGATGGTCATGTGCGGGAACAGGCCGACCTGCTGGATGACGTAGCCGATGCGCCGGCGCAGCTGCACCGGATCGGCGCGCGTGACATCCTCGCCGCCGACCACGATGCGGCCGGCATCGGGCTCGATCAGGCGGTTGACGATGCGCATGGTCGTGGTCTTGCCACAGCCCGACGGGCCGATCAGCACGCAGGTCTTGCCGGCCGGCACCTCGAGGTCGAGCCGGTCGACCGCCGGCCGCGCGGCGCCGGGGAAGGTCTTGCTGACCTGCTCCAGTCGGATCATGGCCGGCTCATGCGGCCGACCCGACGGTGCGCCGCACGCCGCGCTCGGCCAGCGCGAAGCCGATCTCGGTGGCGACCGCCAGCGCCGCCACCGCGAGTCCGCCCAGCACGAGCTGCGGCATGTCGAGCGTGCCCATGCCGGCGGTGATCAGCTCGCCCAGGCCGCCGCCGCCGATGAACGCCGCCAGCGTCGCCGCCGACACGATCTGCACCGCGGCGGTGCGGATGCCGGCGAAGATCACCGGCAGGGCGAGCGGCAGCTTGATGCGGCGCATGAGCTGGCGCTCGGTCATGCCCTGGCCCAGCCCCGCCTCGACGATGTCGGGATCGACCTCGCGCAGCGCGGTGTAGGTGTTGAGCAGGATCGCCGGCAGCCCGTAGAGCGTGAGCGCCACCGCCGCCGGCACGAAGCCCGTGCCGAGCAGCGGCAGCATGGCGACCAGCAGGGCGAGGCTCGGGATGGTGCGCAGCACGTTGACCGCGCCGATCGCGCTGCCGGCCAGCGACGGGCGCCGCACCAGCGCGAGGGCCAGCGGCAGGGCGAGCAGGATGGCGGCGCCAAGCGCGGTCAGCGACAGCGACAGGTGGCGGCCCGCGGCCTGCTCGAGATCGTGGCCGTGCGCGGCCGCCCAGGCGATCATGTCGCGCAGCATCAGAGCGGCTCCGCCGCCGACGCGGCGCGCAGGCGGCGCTCGACCAGCTTCAGCGCCTCGTCGACGACGATCGCCAGCAGCGAGGCGGTCACGGCGCCGGCCACGATCTTCTCGCCGAAATCCTGGGTGATGCCCTGGAAGATGATGTCGCCCAGGCCGCCGGCGCTGATGTAGGCGGCGATGGTGGCGACCGCGATCTGGCTCACCGCAGTGATGCGGATGCCGGCGACGATCACCGGCAAGGCCAGCGGCAGCTCGATGCGCAGCAGCCGGCGGGCGCGGCCGTAGCCCATGCCGTCGGCCGCCTCGATCAGCTCGGCCGGCAGCTCGCGGATGCCGATCGCGATATTGCGCACCAGAATCAAGAGTGAATAGAGCACCAGCGCGGTGATCGCCGGCGCCGTGCCGAGCCCCATGAAGGGAATGAGGAACGCGAACAGCGCCAGCGCCGGGATGGTGTAGAGCACGCCGGTCACGCTCATGGTCGCGACATAGAGGCCGGGCCGGCGCGCTGCCCAGATGCCGAGCGGCAGCGAGATCGCCAGCGAGATCAGCAGCGCCGTGCCGACCATCACGACGTGCTCGCCCAGCGCCTCGGCCAGCCGGTCCCAGTTCTCTATTGTCCAGTTCATGGTGTCCAGCTCATGCCGCGAACGCGCCGGCCAGGATCGCGTCGGCGAGCCGCTCGAAGTCGGGGCCGGTCGGGCGGTCCTCCGCGAGCCTCTTCACGTGGCGGCGCACGATGGCGAAGGCCCTGGCGGTGCGATCGCCCCGCAGATCGATCGCCTGTGCCGCGGTGACGAACTCGATCGCCGTGAGGCGGGCGAGGTGGCGCACGATGTCGTGCGTCTTCTCGACCACTCGCGGGGTCATCGGCGCATAGTCCTCGACGCCGTCGGCGACCGGCGCGGTGAGCGCGCCCAGCGGCTGGGCAAGGTGGCGGATCGTGGCCTCGAGCGCGGAGGCGGTCTTCTGCACCGTGGCGAAGCCGGTGCGCGCGCCCGCCATCGGCGTCAGGAAGCGCGGCAAGCCGGAGAAGCCGGGCGACATCAGCTTGGCGCTGCGGAACACCTGAATCGCCGCGACGTGCGACAGGGCAAGTCCCAGGCTCTCGAAGGCGAGCGACGTGGCGGTGGTGTCGAAGTTCACCGTCGACATCAGCTCGCCGGCCGCGACCAGCACTGCCGGGCTGTCGCCGGCGCCGGCCAGATCGGCTTCGATCGACACCGCGGCGCGCGCGAGTTGCTCGAAGGCGGCGCCGTTGACCGGCGCGAGGCAGCGGAAGGAGAGGGGATCCTGGACGCGGCGCGGCTTGCGGCTGCGGCGCAGCGCGCTGCCGGCCAGCCACGA
>VBAF01000120.1:6477-18845 GCA_005884705.1 Alphaproteobacteria bacterium | reverse complement strand
TGGCGCGGGACGCAGCGCCACGGCGCGCGGATCGATTGGCGAGAGGTTGGCGCCGGCCGCTTCGAGCGACAGCGCGCCGGCGAGCGTGGCGGCCCGCAGCACGAGTCGCGCGTCGTGCAGCGCCAGCGCCCCTTTGCCGACGCTGTAGGCGTTGGCGTTCAGGAGCGCGATCGCATCCTTTGGGCCGAGCGCCGGCGCGGCGATGCGTGCGCGCTTCAGCGCCGCGGCGCCGGACAGGCGGCGGCCGTCGAGCTCGACCTCGCCCTGGCCGACCAGCGGCAGGAAGAGCTGCGCCATCGGGCTCAGATCGGCCTCGCCCAGGGTGCCGATGCGGCGTACCCGCGGATGCAGCCGGCGGTTCAGCATCGCCGCGACGGCTCGCGCCACGGCGGGCGACAGTCCCGATGCGCCGTGCGCCAGACCGGCCAGCCGCACGAAAAGCCCGGCGCGCACGTCGTCGGTGTCGAGGAAGTCGCCGACGCCGACGGCGCGCGCCATCACCGCCTGGCGCTGGAAGGCCGCGATCTCGTGCGGCTTCAGTGCGGTGTCGACCGCGGCGCCGAGCCCGGTATTCAGGCCGTAGACCTTGCGATCGCCCGCGGCGAAGCGCTCGACGATCGCCCGCGCCCGCGCGAGACGGCGAAGAACGGCCGGCGCGAGGCGGACCGCGGCGCCGTCCCGCGCCACGGCGACCACATCGTCGATCGACGTCGGCCGCCGGCCGAGCTCGATCAGCGGATCACTCCCTTGGACTTCAGGAAGGCCGCCGCCACGGCGCGCGGCTCCTTCTTGTCGACCTCGACCTGGCGGTTGAGCTCCTGCATGGTCGGGTTGTCGATCAGGCTGCCGACCTTCAGGAGCGCCTCGACGGCCTTGGGGTTGCCGGCGACGGTGTCCTGCCGCACGACCGGCGCCAGGTAGTAGGGCGGGAACAGACCCTTGTCGTCCTTCAACGCGGCGAACTTCTCCGCCGCGATCTGCCAGTCGGTGGCGTAGCCGTTGGCGATGTCGATCTGCTTCTGGTTCAGCGCCTCGTAGCGCAGCCGCATGGCGGCGAACTGGCGGTACTCGGCGAACTCGATGCCGTAGACCTCCTTCAGCCCCTTGATGCCGTCGCGACGGTCGCCGAACTCCGGCCCGGCGCCGAGCTTGAGCTTGCCGGCGACCTTGGCGAGGTCGGAGAGCGTCTTGAGGTTCATCGACTGCGCGGTCTCCGGCCGCACCACCATGGCATAGCCGTTGTTGACGCCCGATGGCTTCAGCCAAGTGAGCTTGTATTCCTTCTCGTAGAACGCCTTGACCGTCTGCCAGGCCTTGTCCGGATCGGTCTCGGTCGGACCCTGGACCTTCATCACGGCGCTGAGACCGGTGCCGGTGTATTCGGGATAGAGATCGATCGCGCCGGTGCGCAGCGCCTCGTGGGCGACCAGGGTGGCGCCGAGATTGATCTTGCGCTCGACCTTGAAGCCCGCCGCCTCGAGCGCCGCGGCATAGAGCTCGGCGACGATGAACTGCTCGGTGAAGTTCTTGGAGCCGACCTTGAGCGTCTGCGCCGAGGCCTGGCCGGCAAAGACGAGTGCGGCGACGATCGCCAGCAGAATGCGCATAATGTGTCTCCCCGTTACGGCGCGAGCGTAGCGCAGATTGCCGTTGAGAAGGAGAGCTTACGCGAACCGCAGCCGCTGGCCGATGCCCAGCCGCTCGCCCTTCTCGATCATGGCGTGGGCGAGCGCGATGTCACTGAGCGACAGGCCGCGGTGCCAGAACAGGATGGTCTCGTCGTCGCGCTCGCGGCCGGGTTTGAGGCCGGCGACGATCTGGCCCATCTCGGCATGCAGCGTCTGCTCCGACAGCTTGCCGGCGTTGACGTGCTCGCGCAGGCTGCCGAACGGCCCGCCCTTGCACTGGCCCCAGTCGTCGACCACCAGCTTCTGGCAGATGTCGGTCAGCGACAGCTCGACCGCGCTCATCGTGCCGTAGGGCACGATGAAGGCGGCGGGCTTGATCCATTCGGTCTTGAGCAGCGGCTCGGGCTGCGACAGCCGCGAGGCCTCGACCACGATGTCGGCGCCCTCGACGCAGGAGCGCCAGTCCTCGGTCACGATGATCTGCTTGCCGAGGTCCTTCGAGAGCCGCGCGCCGAACGCCTCGCGACTCTCGGCCCGCTTGGAATGGACGCGGATCTCGTCGAAGTCGAACAGCCGGTCGAGCAGGCGCACGTTCCAGTAGGACGAGCCGCGCGCGCCGACATGGCCCAGCACCTTCGAATCCTTGCGCGCGAGGTACTTGGCGCCGACCGCGGTCATGGCGCCGGTGCGCATGTCGGTGATGCCGGCGCCGTCGAGGATCGCCTTGGGCGCGCCCATGCGCGGGTCGAGCAGCAGCACGACGCCGAGCTCCGAGGGGAAGCCGAGCTTGTAGTTGTCGACGAAGTCGCCCACCACCTTGATGCCGGCGCGGTCGACCGGGGCGGCGATCGCGCCGCGCAGCACGTTGAAATGGCCGTTCGACTGGCCAGGTGCCAGGTGGACGCGGGGCTCGATCACGGTCTGCCCACGACCCTGGGCGGCAAGGCTGGTCTCGATCGCGGCGATGATCTCGTCGTCGCTCAGCGCCAGCGCCTCGATGTCGAGGCGGTTGAGGAAGGTGATGTAGATCGGCGGCATCGCGTGCATGATCGCGACCTTAGACGGAGCCCCCATGATCGCCAATGCCCGCATGTACTCTGTGACGCCGGAGGTCGGCGCGCTGTGGCGGCGGCTGTTCGCTTCGGTGTTGGAAAAGGCGGATCCGGCGGTCGAGATCGTCGAGCATGCGCCGCCCGCGCCGATTGCCGAGCTGTGGGCGCGGCCCGACAAGGCGGCCGTGTTCATGTGCGGCCTGCCGCAGAGCCTGGCTGCGCCGCGGCCGGCGCTGGTCGCCGCCCCCGTGCCGTCGCCCGCCTCCTATGGCGGCCGCGCCTGCTACTGGACCGACCTGGTGGTGCATGTCGACAGCGCCTTCGAGACGCTCGAGCAGACGTTCGGCCATCGCCTGGCGCTGACCACGCCGGAATCGCAGTCCGGCTTCGCGGCGCCGCTGCATACGCTGATGGTGCATGGCGGCGTGCGGCCGCTCTACCGCGAGATCGTGGCGCCTGCCGTCACTCCGCTGGGCGCGCTCAGCGCGGTGATCGAGCGGCGGGCCGAGGTGGCGCCGCTGGATTCATACGCGCTGGCGCTGCTGCAACGCCATGCGCCGACGCTGACGACCGGCGTCCGCGTGGTCGCCCGCACCGTCCCGACGGCGATCCCGGCGCTGGTGGCCTCTGGCGCGGCATCACCGGCGATCGCCGCGGCCTTCCTGGCTGCCGACGCCGACCCCCAGGCGCGTGCGCTGATGGCGCCGCTGCTGCTGGCACGCTTCGAGCGGCCCGAGCCGGCCGGCTACGACGCCCTGCGCCACAGGTTCGAAACGGTGCGCGCGTTCTGGAAAACACATCCGCTGGCTGAGACGGTCCATCCGAGCTTCGCCCTCTGATCGCCGTAGTCGCAGGCGGCGTCGCGGAAGGCCTGCCACAGCACGCGGCGGTCGCGGCGGTAGCCGCGCACATCCTCGAGCGTCGCCGCGACGTCCCAGCCAGCGCACCGCTGGGCGCGCAGCCGCCCGATGGCCTCGCCCAGACGGTGCTCCAGCGGATGCAGAAGCCCCCAGATTTCGAGCAGCCGCGCCGCCGCCTGCTCGTGCGGCAGGCAGGCTTCCTGCCATCCGTCCCGGCCGGCGGTGATCTCCAACCAGTCGGCGCGCGCCCAGACGAGCTCGGCGCGGCAGCTTTCGATGAGCCAGCGGCGGTCGAGACCGGCCGGAGCCTGCTCGGCGAGCCAGCCGATCGGCGCTGCGGTTCGGGGGCGGAGGAGGGCGGCGTCCACCCAGACAGCCTACTCTTCGTCCATTAACGATCAATATTAAATCAACGACCGACGGCTGGCATGCCGACTGGCGCAAGGGCTGCGGTGCCGATGGCGCAAGGGTTTTGCCGCCGTTTGGCGCGGCCGAGCCGAAGTTTACGATTCCCTCAAAAGCAAAAGCCGCCGGATCAGCGGCGAAGGGCCTGGGCCTGCTCGACGCGGGCGACGTCGAAGCCATCCAAAAGAGCGAACTCGGTGACGAAGAAGACCGCGAGGATTGCAGCGATTCCGATGATCTGGACCCGACCGACACGAAGAACCATGCAGACCTCCGCCGACTAAACGTGGGTCACGCCGGCCGGTTGCGCGCATTGCGCAACTGGGCCGCAGTCTTCTCCGTTGTCCGGCATGGCGAGCCGTGTCGACTACGGAACGACACTGGGGAGTGTGCAGGCACGGGCCGAGGCGCTCGGTCTCGGCTACAGCGGCGCACGCCCGCGGGCGCTGTTCGACTGCCTGCGCTCCAGCCTGCCGGCCCTCGCCCAGCCGGTCGACATTTTCCAGCGCCCCGGCCAGGCCCGCGCCCAGGCGCGGGTGCTGGCGCAGTGCGAGGAACTGCTGGTCGCGCTCGCTGTGGCGTTGCATTCGCGCGAGTTTGCCGACGAGGACCGGGCGGTCGAGGAGGCGCATCGTCTCTGCCGCCTGCTGGTCGAGGTGCGGCCGACGCTCGGCTTGGCCGGCTAAAGTCTTCCGCCGATCGGGCGTGGCATCGCCGTGATCCTGGTTGGCGCAGGAAACGCGCGAGGGGATGACGGCGTTATCTCGCCACGAACCAAGCCTGATCGATCCCACCGGATGCCAGAGCTTGGTGGGGAAGCCCGCCGTCGATTGGCGGGCTTTCTCGTTGAGGGCGATGCAGAGCATCGCCCGGCGGTGCCGTAGCGGCAGGCGCGCTAAAGCGTTTTCCGACGGCGTCGGAAAACGCGAGTCGCGCCGGTCGGCCGAAGGCCGAACCGCAGGCACCGCTGTGTGGAGGCTTACCCGCGGACTTGAACTCAAGTACGTGCGCAAGCGGCACGGTGCGGGCCCTACGGTTCGGCCTTCGGCCGACCGGCGGCACGGAGGCCGCCTACCGCAACGGGCCCGCCCGCGCGATGCTTCGCATCGCGCGCTATCGTCTCCAGCGCAACACTCCCGAGATCGCCGCGAGCAAGGTTTGCTCCTGGGCGGGCTTCTGCAGCAGCTGGGCGTTGCCCATGCAGGCGACCTCGTGCTTCAGCGCGTTGTCGTTGCCGTGCGCGGTGTAGAAGATGATCGGCACTTCGAGGTTCTCACGGATCGAGCGCGCGGCATCGAGTCCGGTGCCCCAGCCGGTCAGCCTGAAATCCATGATCACGACCTGGGGCCGCGCCTGCAGCACGCCGCGCACCGCGTCTTCCGCCGTGTTGGCCGTTCCGGCGACGCGATAGCCGAGCATCTCGACCTGCGCCGATAGCGCCGAAGCGAGCAGTTGGTCATCCTCGACGATGAACACATGGGCCGGCGGAGCTTCCACCCTTCCTCCTTCAGTCATGTGAAGTGTAGGAGGAAAGCAGCGCCTTGTGCGTAATCAGGCCGTGATCATGCGATGACAGAAATGGGGGTCGGCCAGGCTCGCTGGCCGCCCGCCGACGGCACGCAACCTCCGCCCGGCTCGTTTTGTTAGGACCCCATCACGGAGGCAGGATCGTGGGATCGTTCTACAGTTGGCTGTTCCGCGTACTGTTGCCGCTCTCGCTCGGCCTGCTCGGCGCGACGCTCGGCGCCATCTGGCCCGATTCCCGACATTTTGGCTGGATGGACGTCGCCAGCAGCGCCTCCCTCGTGCTCGCCATGGTCGGAGTCGCGCTGTGGACCTTCAGCGTCTGGATCAGCGACTGAGCGCACTGCGCAAATAGCCCCACGAAGTAAATGGCCCGCTCCGCTGGGGTGGGGGGCGGAGCGGGCCTAGGACAGCCATATTGGGGTGGGGGAGATGGCTGCCCTAATCAATCTGCTGCGGAAAACTCCTTGGCGGGAGGGGCGATCACCAGCGGCCGCCCGTCGCGCTCGCGACGCTCGGCTTGGGCGTCGAGTTCTTCGGCGTAGCGCCGCAGCCGAGCCTTCTCGGCCGAATCGGTCTGGGTGTCGGCCAACCGACGGGCACGCCGGGCGAGATCCCGGTCGGCCTGGGCCTGACCAAAGATAAAGGGCGCGAACATTCTGCGTGCATCAACGAACATAGGGGCAAAGGGGTTGCAGCCTCCGCCCGCGTCAGGGCGCCGCGGGGCGCTCTGCACACAACTGAAACAACTAGGGACAGGCGGCCGACAAGATTCAGCGATAGACAACATTCAGCGATGTACAAGTTTCAGTGAGTCAGAACAAAAGGCATATGCGTCCCATTTCAACGACGTCACTTTCATAAAGGGGCTGGCCATGCTGTCGACCTTCCGCCGTCTGATGAAGAATGAGGTCGCTGCGACCGCCATCGAATACACGCTGATCGCCGCGCTGATTTCGGTCGCCGCCATCGTCGCCATGGGCAATGTCGGCACCAAGGTCAACGGCGTCATGAGCAACGTCGCGAGCGCGATGAAGTAGCGACCGGCGGTTAGGGCCTCGGCGCAATCCGGTCCGCGAAACCCTGCCGCGTCTGCCGCTCCAGCGTCTCGCGCTCCAAGGCCTGGCGCGATTCCGCCCAGCGGCGCTTGGCGATCGCGAGGACAGCGGCCGAATGCGGACTCTCGCCGCCGAAATGGACGTCGTGGAGACGGCATACCCAGGCGAACCAGACGCGCTCCTGCTGCTGGAGCTGCTCCAGTCGAGCCCCGGCTGGCCCGGTGTCGCACTCCAGGAATGGCTGACTGTCCAAGATCCACACTCACGAACACGAGGGGGCGGCAGTGAGAGAACGCCCCGGTCTTTGTTCGGTTGCTGACTTTGTGCGGCGGCCGGGATTAGGTCGCGGTGGGGCTAGGTGTGCTTGGGACGCGTCGGCAGCGGCACGACGTTGGACGTCGGATCGCCCGCCGGGGTCGACAGGGCGCGATTGGTGGCGCGGCTCAGGTCGGATAGGTCGAAAGGCTTGCGAAGCAGGATGAACTCGCGCCCGACCTGGTCGGCAAGCTGATGGTAGCCGGTCATCAGCACGAGCGGCAGGTCGGGCAGGTTCCGGCGGACCGCGCGGGCGAGGGCGAGTCCATCGATCTCGCCCGGCATCATGATGTCGCTCACCAGCAGGTCGAACGGCCGATCGGCGACCGCCGCCAGCCCTGCCGCGGCGTCGCTTGCCCGCTCGACCTGGTAACCGAGCTGCTCAAGCAGCGCGCCGGTCGCCTTGGCGACCTCCGGATTGTCCTCCACCAGAAGGACGCGGCCGCCTGCTGCAGGCTCGACCGCGGCCGCCGGTGCGGTCTCGTTCGCGGCCTCGCTCTGCGCGCGCGGCAGATAGAGGGTCACCGTCGTGCCCCGGCCGACCTCGCTGCGGATGGCGACGGTTCCTCCCGATTGGTGCGCGAGGCCCCACACCTGACTCAATCCCAGGCCGCTGCCCTTGCTGCCCGGCTTGGTGGTGAAGAAAGGATCGAACACCTTGTCCAGGATGTCGGGCGGGATGCCGGTGCCGGTGTCGCTGACGCTGAGGGCGACGAACTCGCCTTCGAGATGTGACGGTGTGTCGGCGGCCTCGAGCCTGACGTTCTCGCCGGTCAGGGTGATGGTGCCGCCGGCCGGCATGGCGTCGCGCGCATTCAGCGCGAGGTTGACCAGCGCGAGGTCGAGCTCGTTGGCATCGACCTTCACCGGCCAGGCGTCCGGCGCGATCCGGCTCAGCAGCGCGACCGCCGCGCCGGTCGAGCCGCCCAGCATGGCGCGCACGCCGTCGACGCGCGGCGCGAGCTCGACCACGGCCGGATTGGCGGGCTGGCGGCGCGCGAAGGTCAGGAGCTGGCGGGTCAGCGCGGCGCCACGCCGCACCGCGGTGTCGATCGCCTCGATTGACTGGCGGGCCTTGTCGTCGTCGCCAACCGCCTTGCGGACGCGGTAGAGATGGCCGCTCACGATCATCAGCAGGTTGTTGAAGTCGTGCGCCACGCCGCCGGTGAGCTGGCCCAGCGCATCCATCTTCTGCACATAGGCGCGCTCGGCCTGTGCCTCCTGCAGCACCGCCTGCGCGTCGCGCCGCTCGGTGATGTCGCGGGTGATCTTGGCGAAGCCGACCAGGCGCCCGCGCTCGTCGCGGATGCGGTCGATCACGACGTTGGCCCAGAACAGGCTGCCGTCCTTGCGCACCCGCCAGCCCTCGGCCTCGTAGCGTCCGTCTTGCACCGCGGTGTTGAGCGCGCGCGCCGGCAGGCCCGCGGCGCGGTCGCGCTCGGTGTAGAAGCGCGAGAAATGCTGGCCGATGATGTCGTTGCCGCTGTAGCCCTTGATGCGCTGGGCGCCGGCGTTCCAGCTCGTCACGATGCCGTTGGGATCGAGCATGAAGAGGGCGTAGTCGGTGAGGTTTTCGACCAGCAACCGGAACTGCCGCTCGCTCTCGCGGAGCGCCTCCTGCGCCGCCCGCCGCTCGGTCACGTCGCGGGTGACCTTGGCGAAGCCCTCGATCCGCCCGTTCTCGCCGTGGATGGCGTCGAGCACCACATTGGCCCAGAAGCGGCTGCCGTCCTTGCGCATCCGCCAGCCCTCGGCCTCATAGCGGCCCTCGCGCGCGGCGATCTCGAGCACCCGCGCCGGCAAACCCGCGGCGCGGTCCTCGCGGCTGTAGAACTGCGAGAAATGCCGGCCGACGATCTCGGCGGCGGCGTAGCCCTTGAGCCGCTCGGCGCCGGCGTTCCAGTTGGTCACCACGCCGGACGGGTCGACTGCCGCTCGCTCTCGCGCAGCGCCTCCTGCGCGGCCATCCGCTCGGTGATGTCGCGCGTGATCTTGGCGAAGCCCGTGACCTTGCCCCGTTCGTCGATGATCGGCTGCATCACGGAGTTGGCCCAGAAGCGGCTGCCGTCCTTGCGCACCCGCCAGCCTTCGTCCTCGTGGCGGCCCTCGTGCCGCGCGCTCTCGAGAATTCTCTCCGGCAGACGGCGCTGCCGGTCCTCGGGCGTGAAGAAGCGGGAGAAATGGCGGCCCAGGACATCGGCCGCCTCGTAGCCCTTGATGCGTTGGGCGCCGGCGTTCCAGCTGGTGACCAGGCCGTCGGGATCGGTCATGTAGATGGCATAGTCGGTGATCGACGCAATCAGGCGCTCGTATCGACTATCGCGCGGCGAGGGTTGCGACTCTCCGGCCGACAATGCCATATTCTTCCCGTTACCCCTCAGCCCGGGACGCCTCAGCGTCAGGGGTAAGAATAAGCGCCGTATTGCACTTCTTCAACCGGTCCGCCATGCCTGCCTCCTCGCGTCTGATGGCCATCGCAGCCAACCTCCGGCTCCATGCGCTGCGCTTCGCGCCGGCGGGCGAGTCCGACGATGATTCACGACGCCGCGGCACCGCCTCGGGCCGCGGCACCGCCGACGGCGAGGATCTGCCGTACAAGGTCGAGCTGTGGAACGAGACCCGCGTCCATGTCGAGCAGGTGCTGGCGGTCACCGTCAATGGCAGCATCGGCTACGCCGCCTACTATGCCGCCACGCGCGAGCATCCCGACCGGTACATCACGCTGCGCCACAAGAATCGCATCGTGTCCCGATGGAACGAGGCCAGGCACTGACGGGGCTGCCATGGCCGTGCCCGCGCCATCGCCTGAGGAAGAACTTCCGTATCGTATCGAGCTGTGGCATGCGGGCCGCGACGAGGTCGAGCGCGGCGAGATCGTCGCGCGGTCGCGCGGTAGGCGCGGAACTCGCCCAGGCGATCTTCAAAGCCGTCCTGGGCGAGTATCCGCAGCGCCGTATTACCCTCCGCAAGGGCTCGGCGACGATCTCCGATTCCGCCGGCTGAGCCGGCGACGGATTACTTCATGTTGCTGGCGACGTTGCTCAGCACGCCGTTGACCTTGGTGCCGACGCTGGTCATGGCGGCGATGGCGGCGACCGCGATCAGCGAGGCGATCAGCGTGTACTCGATCGCAGTGGCGCCACGGTTGTTCTTGAGGATGCGACGAAGGAACGACAGCATGGGATTCTCCTGAAATGAATCAATGAAATAAAGCGACAGCGAACTAAGGCGACAGCGCCCCAACACAGGCACGTGCGGCTTTGTATCCGGTATCGGCCTGCGGCGCCCGTACTAGGTTGTATACTTTGTAGCCCCTGCACAGATCGCGTCGGTCGGGCAGTGCGGCCCTCGTCCGCGCAGCCTGTCGTCAGCGCGGCGGGCCGGGCTCGCCGTGGCCGCCGGCGATCTGGCGGCGCCGCACCGGACGTCTCATGGCGAGCGAGCGGCCTCCACCGAAGCCTCGACGTCGATCGGCGGCAGCGGCCCGAGAGCAAGCTTGCCGGTCAGCACGTTGCTCTTCACCTCTTCGGCGCGCTCCTGCACGAGATCGTCACCGATGCGCCAGCCGGCAATCGCCTCGTCGACCGCGACGCGCCCGCCAAACGCGAGCCGCCGATCGGCTTCCGATACCCAGAGCTCCCAGCCTTCATCGACCGCGACGACCGCGATTTTGAGGAGACGAGCCTGATATCGGAACGGAAATGACCGCATGTCTTTCTATCGACCGGAAGACGACTCGATGAAAAGTGCAAAGTCGCTTCGACGAGATTGACGATACAACTTTGCGGGAAGATGCATCGTCCGCGTGGCGCTTAAATCACGAATGCGATTTATCCCCACACTAGCGCGTGAGCTTGGCTTGCCGCACCGCCTGGATCGCATCGTCGCGATGGATGTCGAGCTGTTGGGCGATCAGGTCGGCGAAAATGGTGCTCGACCAGCTCCCGTCGTCGACCAACGGCGACCGCAACGACGCGCTGGTCGATCATCTGCACCTTGAAGCGGCCGCGCGACTGCCGCGGACCGTCATCCGGAGCTTCCTCCAACCGCGCGACGATCTCGCCGCGCTCGACATCCCGCTTTACTACGACCGACATTTGAATGCCGTCTAGCATGGCTTGGCTTACGGGCAGCTTTCGCCGCCAGCGTCAGGCGTCGAAAAGAGCGGCGAGCCGGGCGGTGAGATCGGCCTGTTGATAGGGCTTGGCGATGATCGGCGGATCGCCGGGCATGGGCTGCAGGCGATCGGGATAGCCCGAAGTCAGCAGCACCTTCAGTTCCGGTCGGAGCACGCGCGCCAGCTCGGCGAGCCTGCGGCCGTCGATCGGCCCGCCCAGCACGATATCGCAGAACAGCAAATCGACCGCCTGGTCGCCGCTCAGGATCGCGAGCGCTGCCTCGGCATGCGGCGCCACGATCGCCTGGTGGCCGAGATCCTCGAGCAGCGACTGGGCGAGCGCGCGCACTTCGTTGCTGTCCTCGACCACCAGGATGCGCTTGGACGTCACCGCATGGTCGGGTGCCGCCACTGCCGCCGCGGCCGCCGCAGGCTCGGACGCCGCGCGCGGCAGCAGCAGCGCCACCGTCGTGCCGTCGCCGGGCCGGCTGTCGATCGTGGCGGTGCCGTCCGATTGCTTGGCGAACCCCCAGACCTGGCTGAGACCCAAGCCGGTGCCGCTGCCGACACCCTTGGTGGTGAAGAAGGGCTCGAAGGCGCGCTTGGCCGTCTCGGGCGACATGCCTGCGCCGGTGTCGGAGACGGCGACGCGGACATAGTCGCCGGCCGCGATGTCGAGCCGCTTTGCCTCGGCTGCCTCGACCGTGCGGTTGATGGCGGCGATGGTAAGCGTGCCGCCGCGCGGCATGGCGTCGTGCGCGTTAAACACCAGGTTGAGGATCGCCGAGTCGAGCTGGCCGCGATCGACCCAGCAGGCCCACAGGTCGGTCGCGAGTTCTGTCGCGAGCGTGACCTCGCCGCCGGTCGCCGGGCCGATCAGCAGGCGGATGTCGGCCAGCGCGTGCTCGAGCCGCACGCTCTGCGGCTGCAGCGTCTGGCGGCGGCCGAAGGCGAGCAGCTGGGAGACCAGCATGGCGCCGCGCTGCGCCGCCTGGATCGCGATCTCCGACAGGGTCTGCAGGCGGGCATTGCCGGCAATCTCCTTCCGCATCAGGTCGAGGCTGCCGATGATCGCGGTCAGGAGATTGTTGAAGTCGTGCGCGATGCCGCCGGTGAGCTGGCCGACCGCCTCCATCTTCTGCGCCTCGACGAGGCGGGCCTGCGCGGTGTCGCGCTCGGCGACGGCGGCGGCGATGCGCTGCTCGAGCGTGGCGTTGAGCTGGGTGAGCTCGCGCTCGGCCGCCTCGCGCGCTTCGGCATAGCGGCGGATCGCGGCGGCGAGCGCATCGGTCTCGCGCAGGCCGGTCGGACCGGGCACCGGGCCCGGGTTGGCATTGTCGGCATAGGCGCCGAGCGCCTGGATCGGCGCGGTGATCTGGCCGGCCACCAGCCGCGCCAGGGCGAACCCG
>VBAF01000120.1:5963-6420 GCA_005884705.1 Alphaproteobacteria bacterium | reverse complement strand
TCCAGCCGAACGGCTCGACGCGGCTCACCGCGGTCAGCACCGACACGCCCTCGAAGGTGTGCGTCTCGAAGGTCTTCTCCGGCGCGTCCTTGAGCCGTGACATTAGCTCGGGCACGACCTTCTGCCCGGCGTACTTGTTGGAATCGGGCCAGCGCGCGATCACCGTGCCCTCGCGGTCGATCACCGCGATCACCACGCCCTTGCGCGCCTCCTGGCGGCGGATGATGTCGACGAAGGTGTCGGGCCGCGGATCGAGGGCCAGCGTGTACATCATGCGGCTGGTCTCGTCCTTGACCGGCACCTCGATCGCCACCGACGGCCGCTTGACGATGGCGCCGAAATACACGTCCGAGACGCGCGGCAGCCCGGTGGTGAAGACCTCGCGCGTATTCTCGAGCGACTGGCGCGGCGGCAGCGGCGTGCCGGGCGGCAGCGCGGTGTTGAGGAGCTGCTGGCC
>VBAF01000120.1:0-5879 GCA_005884705.1 Alphaproteobacteria bacterium | reverse complement strand
GAAGCGCGCGGGTGTCGGCCTCGAGCTCGCGACTGATCTGGAGGGCGACGCTGCGCGCCAGCTCGAACGTGCGCTCGCTGGCAATCGCCTTGTCGTTTCCGTATTCGACGTACTGCACCGCCAGTCCCAGCGCGAGCAGCGGCGCGATGGTGACGAGCACGAGCAGGCGGAGGCGCGCCCGCAGAGACCACGAGCCGCTGCGGCGGTCGTTCGAAAGGTGAACTGAAGGCTCCACTCCGGCCGGATCATAACCCGGTTCGGGCCTGCGCGCGTTCGCAATCAGTTTCGGCGGGGCTGAATGTTGTTGGCTTCTGGCTAGAGCATATTCCGTCCGGCTGGAATCAGCCGGACGGAATATGCCCTGTGTAATCAGTATCGTTCGTGCGCGCGTTTCCGGGCCAGCGGCCCGGAAACCGCCCTGGCCAGTGCGATTGCCGGGAATCCGGGGCCTAGCCGGTGCCACCGTCGGACAGGCCGATCATCTGCAGGAAGATCCCCGCCATCGCCGAGCCCGCGAGCGCGCCCAGCACCATCGCGCCGATGCGGCGGCGCTTGCGCAACTCGATTACGCGCTGGCGGAACTGCTCCTCGGTCGTATCCCAGCCGCGCGGCTCGTCGAAGGTGCGGACGTCGAGCCGCCGGCTCTCGCGCTGCCAGGCCAGCCAACCCGCCGCGAATGCGGCGAGGAGCGGCAAGAGCAGCCCCGGCATCATGGTGGCAGCGCCGGGCGCGCCTCAGCGCAGCGGGATATTGATGTTGAGCGAGGGCGGCGGCGGCGGCCCGTAATAGGAGTAGTCCGGCGTTGCGCGATAGATCACCGGCCGTTCGTACACGATGGGCCGCTCGTACACGATGGGCGGCGCGCGATAGGTGTAGACATGGCCCGGCGGCACGAAGCGATGATGCTCGCCATGGCGCTTGTGCTTCCAGCCGACGTCGTCTTCGTCGTGCGCGAAAGCCGCCGCCGCCGCCGCCAGGGCGGCGACGGCCAGACCGGCCGTGATCGCCACGCGTCTCGCCAGATTCATTCTTGTGCCTCCGTCCCGTTTGGTCCGGCAGCAGACGGTATTTCAGCCGGACTGCACAGTGACCAATTGGAGGCCGTGACGGGCGTCACCTTTGCGACAGTGCGGGCGTTGCACAGCCATGCGCCATTCGTGCGTCGGGGTCCTCGCCTTTTTGCTGCTGCTGGTCGCGGTGATCGTGTTTGCGCTGGCGCCGCCCGAGCGCCGCAGCGCCTCGTCGTCCGCCCTGCCGGGCCCGCTGTGGGGTGCCCGGCCCTGAAGAAGCCGCCGCCTATTTCGGCGTCACGGCCAATGTCGGACGCCCGAGCTTCCCGTCCGGCCCGCCGGCCGTGTAGGGATCGTGCAAGCCGTCGCTGCGCGCGACCAGGGAGAAGAACTGCCAGACCGCCACGCTGATCAGCATCAGCAGGGTGAGCACGATGGCATAGAAGGACTGGTTCTTCACGGGGCTGCTCGCGAGATGGTGTTTGTTTCCGTACCTCTGAAAGGGTTGCGCGTCCGCTCCTCGATTGTTTCAGTTGTCTGGTGCCAATCGGTCCGGAGGAAGATGACGCTCGACTGGAGTATCGATCACGGCAGGCGGCTGGTGTTCGCGACATTGGAGCAGAGCACCAGCGAGGAGGAGCTGTATCGCTTTCTGGGCGAGGTGATCGGCGAGGGGGCGATGGCCTACGGCAAGATTTTCGACGCCAGTACCGCGACCCGCTGGATCACGCCGAGCCGTATCGGCCCGATCGCCGCGACCGCGCGATTGTATGGCCGTATGGGGCTGGGGCCGGTCGGGCCGCTCGCCATCGTCGTCGCGGGCGAGCGGGCCGCGGCGCGGGCGCGCGAATTCGCCCTGCTGGCCGATGCCAGCCGCGCCGTGCGCATCTTCGCCGGCCGCGACGCGGCGGAGGCTTGGCTCGGCACGATCGATGCCGATGGCGGCCCGCCCGAGGGGGTGTAGCGGCCGCGCGAATCGCAACATTTCCGCGAGATTTGTATCGTCGATTTCGCCGTCGCCAGTTTCGACTCGCCGGGCGGTGGCGGGCCGGGCGATAGACCAATCCCGATGCGGGCATTCCCCTTCCGATACCAAGGTCGCGTCTTGCGCGTGGTCGTCATTGCCGTCCCTGAGGCTTGGCAGCTCTGGGTGTGCGAGGAGGACCGCCGGCTGGTCTATGCCGGCCACGTCTCGGTCGACGACGCGATCGCCGGCTGGCGAATCGGCGAGGACCGCGTGCTCGAGCTCGCAGAAGAAGTAAAGAGCAACGTGCTGACCGGCAAGCTCGTCTTCGGTGCCGCGTCCGACTTGCGCGAGCCGCCCTCACCGGCTCTCAAAGTTCGCCTGCACGAATACCACTCCAGCGCCGGCAACGACGACTGACATCACGGCCGCGCCGGCCCGCGCGCAACGTCGCGCGCGCGCCCGACGTTTTCCTCCTCGTGCGATCGAAGGAGGCAAGCTGTGGGTTTCATGGATGTCCTGACTGGCATGAGCAACGGCCCGCGCGGCTTTGGCGGCGGCCGCGGCGGCGGCATGTCCCCGATCCTGCTCGCGGCCTTGGGCCTGCTCGCCTACAAGGCGGTGAAGGGCATGGGTGAGCAGCGCCAGGCGCCGCCTGCAAGCGCCGGGGCGCCACGGCCCGGCGGCGGTCTCGGCGACATACTGGGCTCGCTCGGCCTCGGCGGGGCTGCGGCCGCGAACAGCGCGGGCCTCGGCGGCATTCTGAGCGGTGGCCTCGGCGATCTGCTGCGCCAGTTCCAGACCGCCGGCAAGGGCGAGGTCGCCGAGTCCTGGGTGAGCACCGGGCAGAACAAGGCGATCGCGCCGCACGATCTCGAGAAGGTGCTGACGCCCGAGCAGATTGGGTTCCTGAGCGAGAAGACCGGCATGAGCCGCGACGAGCTGCTCGCCGGGCTGAGCCAACAACTGCCGCAGGTGGTCGACACGCTGACACCGCAGGGTCGCGTTCCAGCGCCCGACGAGCTCAACCGCGCCGCCTAGAGCATATTCCGTCCGGCTGGAATCAGCCGGACGGACTATGCCCTGTGTAACCAGTATCACCAGTGCGCGCGTTTCCGATCAGTTGGAAGCGCGAGCGCTTCCAACTGATCGGAAACCGCTCTAGCGGGAGAGGAGCGCGCGATGACCTACATTGTCCTGGCCGGCTTCATCGCCGGCATGGGCGCGCGCCTGGCGAGGCGCGCGTGACGGCGGTGATCGACACGGCGCAGCACGACGTGCCGCCCGGCCTGTGGAACGCGCTCAGGGAGGCCGCCAGGAGCTGGCTCGCGCACAAGAGTCCGAAGGCCGGCGCGTCGCTCGCCTACTACTCGATCTTCTCGATCGGCCCGTTGATCGTCGTGGTGATCTCGATCGCCACCCTGGTGTTTCAGCGCGAAGGCATCCAGCGCGAGGTCGCCGCCGCCATCCAGGGCGTGATCGGCGACAAGGGCGCCGGGGCGGTCAGCACCATGCTGGCGAGCGCCGGCAAGCCGAGCGAGGGGCTGTTCGCCACCATCATCGGCACGGTGACCCTGGTGTTCGCGGCGCTCGGCGTCGTGGTGCAGCTCAAGGAGGCGCTGAACATCGTGTGGGAGGTCAAGCCGAAGCGGCGCGGCGGCGTGTGGGGCTTCATCCGCGACTACGTGCTGTCGCTCGCCGGCATCGCGGCGCTCGGCTTCCTGCTGCTGATCTCGATGCTGCTGACCGCGGCGCTGGCGGCGATCGGCAAGTCGCTGGCCGGTGCGATGCCCGAGCCCTTGATGCAGGGCGCCAGCTTCGTCGTGAGCTTCGCCGTCACCAGCCTGATGTTCGCGCTGCTCTTCAAGTGGATGCCCGATGCGCAAGTGGCCTGGCGCGACGTGGTGCTGGGCTCGGTCGGCACGGCGGCGCTGTTCGAGATCGGCAAGGTCGCGATCGGCCTCTACATCGGCAAGCAGGGGCTGGAATCGACCTATGGCGCCTCGGCCTCGATCGTGGTGGTGCTGATCTGGGTCTACTACAGCGCGCAGATCGTGCTGTTCGGCGCTGAGTTCACTCATGCCCGCGCCGAACAGCGCGCGGGCCGCGCCTGACGCGTGTCAGTTCACCGAGACGTGCGTATCGTGAGAGCGGTCGGTCTCGTCGCCCAGCCAGGCGCAGACGCACCACACCACCATGCCCAGCATGGTGACGACGATGGCGATGGTTCCCAGGATGTCGAGCGTGCCTGGCGCGTAGGGCGCCTCGGCCCACATGACATGCAGCGCTGCGCCGAGCACACCTACCAGCAAGGGCAACGCAAGACGGACGGTCCAGTTCCACAGCATCGACGCGACATCGCCTCCTTGTCGCCCTAACAATGGCCGGGGTGGCCTCGACGTTGCGCCGCTTCCTTGTGATCAAATGGGGTCGGACCCTTGCGGCCTTTGTCGCGCGCTGCGGCGCCGTCGTAGGAAGGACGGCGATGATCAACTGGCTGCCCACCCTCGCCGTGCTCGCCGCCGCCGGCGTCGGGCTGTCGTTCCATGTCGGCGGCGCGACCCGCGACGACGACGGCATCGGCGTGATCCTGCTGCACGGCAAGCTCGGCGATCCGCTGGAGCGGCGCGCCGGCCTCGACATGCTGGCCGCCAACCTGCGCGCCGCCGGTTGCGCGATCGCGCTGCCGACCATGCCGTGGTCGGACAAGGGCTGGCTCACCATCGACCGCGACGTGCCCGCCTCGCTTGCAATGATCGACCGCGTGGCGGCGCAAATGCGGACCCAGGGCGCCAACCGCATCGTGCTGGTCGGCCACAGCCTCGGCGCCGCCGTGGCGCTGGCCTACACCGCCTCGCGCGGCAATATCGCCGGGCTGGTGATGGCCGCACCCGGCCACACGCCGGCGGCGCTGGTCGAGCGCGACGCCGCGACCCGCGCCGCGCTCGAGCGGGCGCGCGCGCTGGTCGCCGAAGGCCGGGGCGATGACCGCTTCATCGGGCCGGACGGTATCCAGGGCGCGAACCTCACCCTCACCACGCGCGCGGCGGTCTATCTGTCGTGGATGGATCCGCAAGGCCTGGCCGAGATGTCGGTGCAGGCGCCGCGCGTGCCGGCCTCGATCCCGCTGCTGCTGGTGATCGGCCGGCACGATCCGTTCTACGGCCGCGCCGAGACGGCGGTGTTCAAGCCGGCGGCGCGGCATCCCTACAGCCGCTACCTGCCGGTCGGCGCCGAGCATTCGACCACGCCGCTCGCCGCCCAGACGGCGATCCAGAACTGGATCGAGGGCCTGCCGCGCTGACTCAAAACTCCAGAAATTGGTCAAATGCGATAGCCCTGCCCCAGCCGGGGAGGAGAAAGATCAGAAGAACAGCTTCTCGTCCTGCCGATCGGCGTAGAGGCCGGCGACCCATTCGCCGTAGCCGTTGTATAGCCGGGTCGGGATGCGCTCGCTGGCGCCGAGCGGCTTCTCGGTCGCCTGGCTCCAGCGCGGATGGTCGACCGCCGGATTGACGTTGGCCCAGAAGCCATACTCGTTGGGCTGCAGCGTCTGCCAGAAGGTGCGCGGCCGGCTTTCGGCGAATTCGAACGCGACCACCGACTTGATGCTCTTGAAGCCGTACTTCCACGGCAGCACGAGCCGCAGCGGCGCGCCGTTGGGCTTGGGCAGCGGCGCGCCGTAGAGCCCGGTCGCCACGAAGGCGAGCTCGTGCGTCGCCTCGTCGATCGCCAGCGCCTCGGTGTAGGGCCAGGCATGGTTGAAGTCGTGCTGGCCGCGCAGCAGCTCGGGCTTGTGCAGCGCCCGCATCACCAGGTACTTCGCGCCAGCGAGCGGCCGGCTCATCTCGGCGAGCGCGCGCAAGGGGAAGCCCGACCACGGCACGATCATCGACCAGCCCTCG
>VBAF01000119.1 GCA_005884705.1 Alphaproteobacteria bacterium | reverse complement strand
GCTGCCGCGGCCGGTCAACTACGTGCTGGCCTACATCCCGCCGGTCGAGGGCACGACCCTCGATCCGACGATGCGGCCGTTCGTCGTGTTCGACCCGCGCGCCGGCCACGGTCCCGGCATCGGCGGCATGAAACAGGACAGCGAGATCGGCGTGGCGCGCGCCGCCGGCCACCCCTGCTACTTCGTCGGCTTCCTGCCCGAGCCGATGCCCGGCCAGACCATCGAGGACATCGCCAACGCGGAAGCGCTGTTCCTCGAGAAGGTCATCAGCCTGCATCCCGATGCCGATGGCAAGCCCTGCGTGCTTGGCAATTGCCAGGCGGGATGGGCGGTCATGATGCTGGCGTCGATGCGGCCCGAGCTGTTCGGCCCGATCATCATCGCCGGGTCACCCCTGTCCTACTGGGCCGGTGTGCGCGGGGAGAACCCGATGCGCTACACCGCCGGCCTGTTGGGCGGCCGCGCTGGCCGGCGACCTCGGCAAGGGCAAGTTCGACGGCGCCAACCTGGTCGCCAACTTCGAGAAGCTCAATCCGGCCAATACGCTGTGGGAGAAGCCGTATGGCCTCTATTCCAAGGTCGACACCGAGGGGCCGCGATTCCTCGACTTCGAGACCTGGTGGGGCAGCCCGGTGACGCTGAACGCCGAGGAGATGCAGTGGATCGCCGACAACCTGTTCGTCGGCAACAAGCTGTCGACCGGCCAGCTGAGCACGACCGACGGCACGCGCATCGACCTGCGCAACATCAAGTCGCCGATCGTGGTGTTCTGCTCGTGGGGCGACAACATCACGCCGCCGCAGCAGGCGCTGGGCTGGATCCTCGATCTCTACGACGATGAGCGCGCGATCGTCGCGGCCGGCCAGACCATCGTCTACACCACGCACCAGACGATCGGTCACCTCGGCATCTTCGTCTCGGGCAAGGTGGCGACGCGCGAGCACGCCGAGTTCGCCAACTGCATGGACATGATCGACCTGATGCCACCCGGCCTCTACGAGGCGGTGATCACCGATGTCGGCGCGGACACCGCCAACCCCGAACTGGTGCACGGCCGCTACCTGTTCCGGCTGGAGGCCCGCACACTCGACCACATCCGCGCCTTTGGCGGCAACGACGCCGAGGACGAGCACCGCTTCGAGACGGCGGCGCGGCTGTCGGAGGTCAATCTCGGGCTCTACCGCACGCTGGCCCAGCCGGCGGTGCGCGCGATGGCGAGCGAGGAGACGGCGGCGATGGCGCGCGAGCTCCATCCCAATCGGCTGCGGTTCGCGATGTTCTCCGACCGCAACCCGATGATGGCGCCGATCAAGGGCATGGCCGAGGACATGCGCCAGCATCGCAAGCCGGTATCGAAGGACAATCCACTGATGGCGATGGAAACCGCGGCTTCGAGCTGGATCACGAGCTGGCTCGACAGCTACCGGATCGCGCGCGATGCCATGACCGAGGCGGCGTTCCTCGGCGTCTACGGCTCGCCCCTGCTGCAGGCCTTCGCCGGACAGGCCGGCAGCGGCGCCAACGACCGCCATCACATCGAGCGCGACCTCGGCCGCGAGGCGGCCACCGCCGCCAGCCGCGTCGACATCGAGGGCCTGTTCGAGCAGGGCGGCCTGCTTGAGGCGATCATGCGCGCCCTGGTCTATGTCCGCGCCTCGACCGGCAGCGTCGACGAGCGCGGCTTCGGCCTGTTGAAGGCGGCGCGGGCGATGCGGCCGCCCGAGGAGCGCCAGCACCTGGCGGAGATCAAGAAGCTGATCCGCGACCAGTACCTGGTGGTGCGGCTCGACGAGGAGCGGGCGATCCGCGCCCTGCCCCGGCTGGTGGCGGCTGACGGCGGCGATCGGCAGGGCGCGTTCGACCTGGTGCGCCGCGTCGCCGAGGCCACGGGCGCACTGAGCGGCGACGAGGCGCGGCGGCTGCACCGCGTGCAGACCCTGTTCCTGGGCGGCGCGCCGCTCACCCAGGCCGCCGAATGACCCTGCCCACCGTCAAGGCCAAGCTGCTCGAGGGCAAGCGCGGGCTGATCGTCGGCATCGCCAACGACCAGTCGATCGCCTGGGGCTGCGCCAAGGCCTTTCGCGCCTTCGGCGCCGAGCTCGCGGTCACTTATCTCAACGACAAGGCGCGCAAGTATGTCGAGCCGCTGGCCGAGATCGTCGAGGCACCGATCGTCATGCCGCTCGACGTGCGCACGCCCGGCCAGATGGAGGCGGTGTTCGAGCGTATCGAGAAGGATTGGGGCCGGCTCGATTTCGTCGTCCATTCGATCGCCTTTTCGCCCAAGGAAGCGCTGCAGGGTCGCGTCACCGATGTCGGGCGCGAGGGCTTCCTCGCCACCATGGACGTGTCGTGCTGGACCTTCCTGCGCATGGCCCACCTCGCCGAGCCGCTGATGCGCACGGGCGGAACCCTGTTCACCATGACCTATTACGGCAGCCAGCGGGTGGTGAAGAACTACAACATCATGGGCGTCGCCAAGGCGGCGTTGGAGTGCTCGGTGCGCTATCTCGCGGCCGAGCTCGGCCCCAAGGGCATCCGCGTGCACGCCATCTCGCCCGGACCGCTCGCCACCCGGGCGGCCTCCGGCATCCCGGAGTTCGACGCGCTGCTCGAAAAGGCGCGCGGCAAGGCACCGGCGCGCAAGCTGGTCAGCATCGATGATGTGGGCGCGGCCGTCGCCTTCCTCGCCCACGATGCGGCCCGCCTGATGACGGGCGAGACGCTCTACATCGACGGCGGCTACAACATTGTAGATTAGAGCGCTTCGCTCCGCTCAGCGCTCGAGCCAGATGTCCTCGAAGCGCCAGTTGTTGTAGATGCTGTTGGTGTGGAGGGTCACGTTCTTGACCTGCGGCCACCAGCAGCCGGCGGCGCGGCCGTAGGCGATGATCGGCTTGGCCATCTCTTCCTGCAATTTGCGGTCGATGTCCCAGACCATCTTCAGGCGCTTCTCCTGGTCGATTTCGCGCGACTGCGCCTCGAACAACTTGGTCATCTCCGGGTTGCAGTAGCCGTTGTAGTTGCGCAGCGAGCCGCAGCCGTAGGTCTCGAACAGCGCGACGTCAGGGTCGTCGACCGCGATGCCGCTGAGGTTGAGCGCCACCGCGTAGTCCTTCTTGAAAACGCGGCTGTAATAGACACCGGTCTCGATCACCTCGAGCTCGCCGTCGACATAGACCTGCTTGAGCTGGTCGATCAGGATCACCGCCGGATCGCGGAAGGTAGCGATGTTGCGTGTGCTGACCTTGACCTTGAGGCGCTTGTCGGGGCCATAGCCCGCCTCCTTCATCAGCGCGCGGGCCTCCTCGCGCGCCTTGGCGACGTCGCCATAGCCCGGCACGCCCTTCAGCATCTCGTCCGGCATTCCCCACACGCCGTCGGGCGGCGACAGCATGATGCCGCTCGGCTTGCCCTCACCCTCGGCCAGGATGTCGATGAAGGCCTTGCGGTCGAGCGTCAGCCCGAGCGCGCGGCGGATCTTGGGGTTGTCGAACGGCGGCGCCGACGCGTTGACGATCAGGTTGGAGCTGACGCCGGTTTCGCGCATGGTGCAGATCGCCTTGGGCGCGTCGGCCTTGATGTTCTTCAAGAGCGGCACCGTGACGTCGGTCGGGAAGGTCATGTCGAACTTACCGGCGATGAAGCTCAGCATGCGGGTCGAGCGGTCGGGAATGATGGTGAACTCGATGCCGTCGAGGTAGGGCAACCCCTTCTTCCAGTAGTCGGGGTTGCGCACCAGCTTGATGCTCTCGTTCATCTTGAACTCGGCCAGCTTGAACGGGCCGGTACCGATCGGCCGCCGCCGCATCTGGTCGACTGGCACATGGCAGGCATAGATCGGCGTGTAGCCTGAGGCGAGCAGGCCGAGCAGCGCGGGCTGCGGCGCCTTGAGATGGAACGTCACCTGGGTGTCACTCTCGACCGTGACCTTCTCGACATTGCTCCACCACGCCGCGTGCGGGTTGCGGCGCAGCTTGCTCTCGCCGCTCAGCAGCAGGTCGAAGGTGCAGCCGACGTCCTTGGCGGTGAACGGCTTGCCGTCGTGCCACTTCACGCCCTCGCGCGTGGTGAAGACCAGCTTGGTGTAGCCGTCCTGCCATTCCCATTTCGTGGCGAGTTCGGGCACGATCGATTGCAGGCTGTTCTTCGGCACATGCTGATCGAACAGGACCAGGTTGTTGTAGACCGACATGAACGCCGCCGGCACCGACACTGTCGCCTCCTCGTGGATCGAGGCGCTCGGCGGATTGTCCATGTGCTGGATCCGGAGCACGCCGCCGGACTTCTGGGCCGACGCGGCCCCCACGAATGCAAGCACCATCGACGCGGCAAGCCCGGCAACGCGACCTCTTTGGGTCTTCATCGTTTCCTCCCGAACACTATTGGACTCTTTCGAAGCACCTCCTGAAGACGCACGCACGGCACGCGATTCACACGAACTGTGATGAAGAACTCACAGCGTGTACAGGCCCTTGGCTGTGGCGAGCGCCACCCCGAACGCCTCGATGGCATCGAGCGTCGGCGTGGCGACGCCGGCCGAGCGGGCGAAGGCGACCGGCGCGCGCACGATCGATTCGATCTCCATGGCGCGGCCGAGATCGTAATCCTGCAGGATCGACGGCCGGTGATTGAAGTAGACTCGCTTGGGGCCGTAGCGCACGTCCGGGCTGTCATCGAGCACGACGCCATGCGCGGCGGCGACGGCCAGCGCTTCGGCGTGAGCCCGGCGGCATAGCTGGTTGACGATCGGCGTCTTCTGCGCCGTCGAGGGTTGGCCCAGGATCAGGCAGACGGCCGAACCGGTGAGGTTGGCCATCAGCTTGTGCCAGATGTCGTAGCGGATGTCGGTGGTGTCGGGCGAGGCGATGCCCGCGCCCTTGAGCGCCGCGCGCAGCGCTCCGACCCGCTGGCTTGGTCGGTCGACGATTTCGCCGACGCACAACGTGTTGCGATCGGGTATTTCGTTCACCACCACGCCGGGCTCGGCGACATGGTTGGGCGAGGAGATGGTGCCGCCCAGGGTGCGCTCCAGTCCGACCGACCTGGCGAGCGCGCCGCCGGGATCGAGCCGCGACAGATCGGGCGCCGGCGGCCGCGCCTTGGAGAGGCCGTGGCCGTACCACCAGGGAATGCCGTTCTGCGCGAACACCACCGGCGTGTCCGGCCCGAGCAACGGGCCGACGCTTTCGGCCAGCGCCGGCAGGCCGGTCGCCTTCAGGGTCGAGATCACCGCATCCTGCTCGCCGAGCTCCGACGGCTTGTCGCTCGCTCGCACCTTGGCGACGATCTTTTTGTCGCCGGCGATCAAGGTCAGCCCCCTGGCGCGAATCGCCTCGAGATGAGCGCCGCGCGCCACCACCGAGACGTCGTTGCCGGCCGCGGCCAGACGGGCCGCGAAATTTCCGCCGATCGCACCGGCGCCAAACACACAGATCCGCATCAATCCCTCTTTCCCTCGGCGCCTGGCGGAATTGCCGCCAAATGCGCATGACCTTCTCCGCTCTTGCGCTATCGTAGGCCAAAGTCCGGGAGGAAAGACATGGCAACACGCGAATATCGCGGCCTCGCCTACCGCAACAATGCCGATCTCGCGGCTTGGCTCGCCAAGCGGCCGGCCGAGAAGGCGCTCGAGCCCGGGCTGCCGATCATCGATCCGCACCATCATCTCTGGCACACCGAGGCGCGCGGCCGCTATTTCCTGCCGGAGCTCTTGGCCGACCTCAATGGCGGAGAGGGTGGCAGCGGCCACAACGTCGTCTCGACGGTGTTCCTCGAATGCCAGGCGATGTTCCGCGCGAGCGGCCCCGAGGCGATGAAGCCGGTCGGCGAGATCGAGTTCGTGGTCGGCCAGGCGGCGCAGATGGCCTCCGGCCAGTACGGCAAGACGCGGGTCTGCGAGGGCATCATCGGCTGGGTCGACCTGACGCTGGGCGGCCGCGTGCGTGAGGTGTTGGAAGCCGAGATCGCCGCCGCCGGCGGCCGCTTCCGCGGCGTGCGCTACGGCACCTCGTGGGACGAGGGCCTCGCCGGCAAGTTCGTCTCGCGGGCGATGACGCCGCACCGGCTGCTCGATGCCAAGCTGCGCGAAGGCTTCGCGGTGCTGGGCAAGATGGGACTGACCTTCGACTCCTGGCACTTCCATCCGCAGCTGCCCGACCTGATCGATCTGGCGCGCGCCTTTCCCGACCAGACCATCATCTGCGACCATGTCGGCGGCGCGCTGGGCGTCGGCCAGTATGCCGGCAAGCAGGCCGAAGTGACGGCTGAGTGGAAGAAGAGCATCGCCGAGCTTGCCAAATGCCCGAACGTCAACATGAAGCTCGGCGGCCTCGGCATGACCTCGTTCGGCTTCGGCTTCGAGTTCGAGTCAGCACCGCCCTCGTCGGAGAAACTCGCCGAAACCTGGCGGCCCTATATCGAGACCTGCATCGAGGCGTTCGGCGCCAACCGCTGCATGTTCGAGAGCAACTTCCCGCCCGACAAGCAGAGCTGCGGCTACACCGAGCTGTGGAACGCCTTCAAGCACCTGACCAAGAACGCCTCGGCCGACGAGAAGCGCACGCTCTACAGCGGCACCGCGGCGCGGGTCTACAAGCTGCACGCGCCGTAGTGGCTACTTCTTCTCCGGCTCGATCGGCGTCGTCTTGGTCTCGCGGCTCTCCGCCAGCTTCAGCGAATCGAGGAAGCGGCCGGCGGCGTTCTTGCTGGTGATGTCGCTGCCGACCGTGACCAGCATCCGGAACAGCCGGTCCTTGGCGATGTAGGTGCGCATCATCACGCCCGCGCCGCCCTCGCTGTCGATATCCAGCGCGTAGCCGTCCCAGCCCTGCAGGACGATCGGCTCGTCGCGCACGTATTTGTACTTGGGCTTGGCGAAGGCCTTCTCGGCATCACCGCGGCCGAGCTCGCGCGCCATCTCCTTGCTGTCGCGGCTGGAGAACCAGCCGGCATCGTAGTCGACGTAATCGAAGTTGAAGATCTGCTCGCCGCGCCTGGACTCCCAGGCGACTCGCACCGACGCATGTCCCTTCTCCTTCTCGTCCGCGGCAGTCTTGGTCGCGGGCGTCGGCATCTCGAGACGGAACCGCAGGTCGGGCGCCACCACGGTCTGCCATTCGTCGGCCTGGGCGCGCGCCACCGACGGCAGGATCAGCATCGAGGCGAGGAGGAAACGGCGCTTCATGTCAGTAAGCGTAGTCCAGGAACAGCGGCGCGAACGAGCCCTTCCATTCGCTCTTCCACTTGGCCAGCAACTCGTCGGCCGGGGCAAGGCCGCTCGCAACCGCGCGGTCGAGCGGTGCCAGATAGACCGTCTCGTCGTTGCCCTGGGCATCGAGGCGGCGGCGCGCGCGCAGTCCGGCATGGGCGATCTCGACCACCTCGCGCGCAAGATCCGACAGCGGCCGGCCCTGGAACTTGGTGGCGAGCCCGGTGCGTGGCGTGTGGCTGCGCAGATAGTCGTGGTCCTCGACAGTCCAGTCCTTGACCACGTCCCACGCCGCGTCGAGCGCGGCCTGGTCGTAGAGCAGCCCGACCCAGAAGGCCGGCAGGGCGTTGAGTGCTGGCATCGGCCCCGAATCGGCGCCGCGCATCTCGAGGAAGCGCTTCAGCCGCACCTCGGGGAACGCCGTGGTGATGTGATCGGCCCAGTCGTTGACGGTCGGCCGCTCGCCCGGCCGCGCCGGCAGCTTGCCCTTGAGGAAATCCCTGAAGCTCTGGCCCGAGGCATCGATGTACTTGCCGTCGCGATAGACGAAGTACATCGGCACATCGAGCATGTAGTCGGCGTAGCGCTCGAAGCCGAAGCCGTCCTCGAATACGAAGGGCAGCATGCCGCAGCGGTCGGGATCGGTGTCGGTCCAGATGTGGCTGCGATAGCTCTTGAACCCTGAATCCTTGCCCTCGACGAACGGAGAGTTGGCGAACAGCGCCGTGGCGAGCGGCTGCAGCGCCAGCGAGACCCGGAACTTCTTCACCATGTCGGCTTCGGAGGAGAAGTCGAGGTTGGTTTGCACGGTGCAGGTGCGCAGCATCATGTCGAGGCCGAGCTTGCCCTTCTTCGGCATGTACTCGCGCATGATCTTGTAGCGGCCCTTGGGCATCCAATGGACGTCCTCGCGCTTCCATTCCGGCGCGAAGCCGAGCCCGATGTAGCCGGCGCCGATCTCGCCCGCGACCTCCTTGACCTCGCGGATGTGCTGGGCGTTCTCGTCGGCCGTCTCGTGCAGCGTCTCGAGCGGCGCACCGGAGAGCTCGAACTGCCCGCCGGGCTCCAGCGTCACGCTCGCCATGCCGCGGCTCAGCGCAATGATGTTGTTGCCCTCGGTCACGGGCTCCCAGCCGAAGCGGCGCAGGCCTTCGAGCATGGCCCGCACGCCGCGCCCGCCGTCATAGGGCAACGGCTTCAGCGTCTCCTTGTCGAAGCCGAACTTCTCGTGCTCGGTGCCCATGCGCCAGGCGGCGCGGGGCTTGTTGCCGGCAGCAAAGTACTCGATCAGCTGCCGCCGATTCTCGATCGGCGCGCCGCCGCCCGACGGTGGTGCGGACATGCCTGACTTCTCCCGGATCACCGCTTGCCCCGAAGGCGCTGGCGGCGGCGCGGTCGCATGAGCTTTCCTCACGCGAGCCAGCGGCTGGTTCATGATGTTCGGAATCCCGTCTCCCATACCGGGAGGGGCTGAGGCAAGACTCTAAACGGCACCTCTGGATGAGCGATAATCACTGGACAAACGGGGCGTCGGCCGCCGCCAGTCCCCGACTAACGCCTGCCAGCAGGCCAGGGCTGCAAGTGCCGCGGTGTCGGCGCGCAGGATGCGCGGACCCAGTCCCACGGCGATTACATCTTTCATGTGACGCAAGGCGATAAGCTCGCGCTCGGCGAAGCCGCCCTCGGGACCGATGACGATGCCCCAGGGCGCCGTGCGCGCGGCCTCGTCGAGCCCGGCCAGGGCCGCAGCGATCGGCGGCCCGCCGCCGGTCTCGTCGCACATCAGGAGCCGCCGGCCGGCCGGCCAGTCGGACAGCAAGCCGGCGAGCTCGACCGGCGCGCGCACCTCGGGCACGGAGAGCCGCTCGGTCTGCTCCGCCGCCTCGACCGCATTGGCGCGCAGCCGCTCGACATTCACCCGCTCGACGACGGTGTGCTGGGTGATCATCGGCTGCAGCACCGCCACGCCGAGCTCGGTCGCCTTCTCTTTGCAGCCGGGTGCGCTCCGTCACCTGCGCCGCGGCCGCCTTCTTGCCGCGCAGCGACAGCGCCGCCGTCCATTCGCCGTCACGACCGTTGAACAGCAACAGCGGCGCGCCCTCGCCGCGGCGCATGACGTGGCGCAGATAGTGCGCCTGCCCCTCGCTGAGCTCGGTGTCCACCCCGGCAGACAGGTCGGCTTCGATGAATAGACGCGTTGCACTCATGGGCCCATGATGCCGTCATGAGCGCAGGGCCGACAACCAGGGGCTTCACCGACATCGATCGCCAACACTGGACGCTGCGCTTTCTGCCGGCTTGGGCGCGTCCCTATGGCCGGCTGGCGCGCTGGGACCGGCCGATCGGCACCTGGCTGCTGCTACTGCCCTGCTGGTGG